>NZ_JBHWLC010000048.1:30999-64716 GCF_042730635.1 Streptomyces sp. NPDC059917 | reverse complement strand
CTCCACGACCAGGATGTGGTCGTGGAGGCCGACGTCGTTCCCGCCCGGTGGTTCACCGGGCGGGTCGTTCACCCACGGGGAGCGAGCTTCACCCGGACCGGGCCCTCGGCCCGCAGCGTCACCCCGGTCGACATCGGAATGTCGGTGTCGACCGCGGTGAACTCGAACTTCTGCAGCAGCGCGCCCAGGGTCAGGACCGCGTTCAGCATCGCCAGGTGCTGGCCCACGCAGGCCCGCGGACCGCCGCCGAAGGGGAACCACGTGTACCGCCCGCGCTCCGCCTCCTTCTCCGGCAGGAACCGCTCCGGGTCGAAGAGGTCGGGGTCCTCCCAGATGTCGGGACGCCGCTGGATCACGCCCGGGCTGACCAGCACGTCGGAGCCCGCCGGGATGACGTACTCGCCGATCTCCACGTCCACGTTGGGGGAGCGGCCGAAGGAGGGCGCCGCCGGGTACAGGCGCAGCGTCTCCTTGATCACCTGGTTCAGGTACGGCAGCTGGGCCATGTCCCCGGCACCCGGGATCCGACCCTCCAGCACCGCGTCGACCTCCGCGTGCGCACGGGCCTGCGCCTCGGGGTTCAGCGCCAGCATGTGCATGGCGAAGGAGAGCGAGGTCGCCGTGCTCTCGTGGCCCGTCACCAGGAACACCAGCACCTGCTCGCGGATCTCCTGGGCGCTGAGCGGCTCCCCGTTCTCGTCGCGCGCCCGCGCCAGCACGCTCAGCATGTCGTGCCGGTCCGACGCGCCCTCGGCCTCCGCGTCCTGGCGGGCCGCGATGATCTGGTCACACACGTCGTACAGTTCCTGGTGCGCTTTCGCCGCCTTCGTATTGCCCGGCGTCGGAACCTTTCGCGGAATGTTGACGGGGGAGAAGGCCCGCTTCACCGCGTACGCGTTGATGACGGGGAAATTGCGCTTGACGCTCCCGAGCGCCGTCTCCAGGTCGCTTCCGGTACCGAACAGCAGCCGGGCTATCACGCGCAGCGTGTAACGGGCCATCTCGTCGGCGGCGTCGACGGTCGCGTCCTCCACCGCGTCCCACCGCCGCGTCAGCTCCTGCGCCTCGGCCGCGATGTCGGTGCAGTAGCTGTCCACCTGGCGCTGGCTGAACAGCGGGTTCAGCAGCCGCCGCTGGCGCATGTGCTCCTCGTCCTGGCTGGTCAGCAGCCCGTTGCCGAAGGAGGCGCGCAGTTCGTCGTAGAACCGGCTGTCCTTGCGGAAGGTGGCCGCCGACTGCGCGAGCACCTGCTGCGCCCCGGCCGGGGAGAACACCCCGTAGAACTGCGCGCGCATTCCCGGCGGTCCGGCGACGAACCGCACCACGTCGCCGTGCTCCTGCTGGGCCTTGAGATAGGTCCCGAGAGCGTCCCGTTGAAGGTCGAGCATCGACCCGAAGAGCGGGTGTCCGGTCGCGGTGGGCGGTTGGATCGCCATGCTGAATTCTCCCCGTCGTAAACAATGGGTGGAGCCTTGACTGCCGCCCGGGCAAGCCTGGTCGGCGCTGCCGTGCAGCAAAGATCAGTTTTGGAAAAGATCGTTTTGACCTGGCTGGTATACACGGTCGAAGAGGGGAAGGGGGAGCGGTGCGGCGGGAGTTCGTCACCTGTGCTGGAGCTCGAGGACCTGTGCGAGCAGGGCCGGTTCCACGGCGGCGCGGAGGCACAGGCCGCGACCGGCCCGCGCATCAGGTGGTGCCGGCGGTGCCCGACCCGCGCCCGCGGCGCACGCGCAGGACCACGGCGGTGGCCGCGAGGGCGCCGACGACCGTCAGCATCTTCTCGGTGTCCACCCAGCCCGAGAAGTACAGGGTGACGAGGAGGGGCCCTGCCGCGAAGGCGAGTTCGGCGGTGCCGCGGATCCCGGCGAAGGCCCGGCGGCCCGCCAAGGCGAGCGCCGCCGCGAGCGGGACGCCCATCCGCCAGGGCAGCACGAAGAGGCTCCCGAACGGGTCGAGCAGGACCAGGGCGACCCCCAGCAGGGCGCACTGTGCCGTCAGGGTGAGCGCCGCCCCCGAGCTCCGCACCCGGCGGGCCGGGCGGAGGTCCGGCGGGCAGGCCAGCGGGAGGGCGGCGATCAGGACGGGCGCGAGCAGGAAGCCCACCAACTCCCACCGCAGGTCGGGCGGCATGCGCCAGGCCGGGTAGAGGAAGCTCGCGGAACTGGCCGCCGTGCCCGCGATCGTGCACAGCACCCCGGGCACGTAGCGTACGGCCAGCGCGAGCACGGCGCCGATCGCGGTGAGCAGGTAGGCGCCGTTCATCGGGGTCAGGAGCGGCCCCGCGCCACCGACCGTCCCCGCCGTGCGCAGGGCGTACCAGTCGCCGGCGTCGCCGAGGAGGTTGAAGACGGCGTAGGCGGCCGTCGTGGCCAGGGCGAAGGGGGCCGCACCGGCGAGGAGCCGGCCGCCCGGGAGGGCGGAGCCGATGCCGAGCCGCAGCCGCAGGGCGTGCGCGACGACGTCGGCGCTCTCGCGGAAGCGGGCGCGCGGGCCCGCCCCTTCGGTCGCCTCCCGGTAGGCCTCGGCCACCTCGTCGCCGAACGCGCGGCGGAAGCGCGCCGGGTACAGGTGTAGCAGTACGGGGTTCATGCGGCGCCTGCGACCTCCTCGGCCCCTGCGGTGCCCGGCCGGCCACGCAAGCATCAGATGAGGACATTAGCCGACATTTAACGTCAGGGGTCCTGGGCGGCTGGTTCGTGTCAGGCCGTTCCGGCCCCGCGGGTCCCGGCGGGTCCCGGTCAGTCGGTGAGCGTGCCGAAGAAGGCGCGCACGTCGGCGACGAAGGCCTCGGGCTGCTCCAGTGCGAGGAAGTTGCCGCCGCGCTCCAACTCGGTCCAGTGGGTGATGTTGTGGTCCCGCTCGGCGAAACGGCGGATGGCGACGTCGGTGTGGAGGGCGACGGCGACACCGGTCGGGACGGTGCCGCGCGGCTTCGGCGCCCACGCGCCCGCATCGTGGCCCGACTCGTAGTAGAGGTTCGCGGAGGAGCCGGCCGTGCCGCTGAACCAGTAGACGCTGACGTTCGCCAGCAGCCGGTCGCGCCCCACGGCGTCCTCGGGCAGCTCGGTGGCGGGGTCCGTCCACTCCTTGAACTTCTCCGCGATCCAGGCCAGTTGACCCACGGGGGAGTCGTGCAGGCCGTGGGCGAGGGTGTACGGGCGGGTGGACTGGATGGCGTTGAAGCCCATCTTGTCCTGCTGGAAGTCCTCCAGCCGGGCGAGGCGCTCCTGCTCGGACCCGGTGAGCCCCTCGCATTCGGCGGGGTCCCCGGAGGGGAAGGTGACCAGGCCGTTGACGTGGATGCCGACGATCCGATCGGGCGCCAGGCGGCCCATCTCGGCGGCGATCCAGGCACCGCCCCCGGTCCCCTGGACGCCGTACGAGCCGTAGCCGAGCCGGTCCATCAGCTCGACGAACGCGCTCGCGATGCGTCCGGTGTTCCACCCGGCCTCGCCGAACGGGCCGGAGAATCCGGTGCCGGGCGTCGAGGTCACGATCACGTGGAAGTCCTCCGCCAGCGGTCGGATCACCTCGACGAACTGCACGAACGAGCAGGGCCAGTCGTGCAGCAGGAGCAGCGGGACGGCGGCCGGGTTCTGCGAGCGGACGTGCAGGAAGTGCACGTTCTGGCCGTCGATCCCGGTGGTGAACTGGGGGAACCCGTTCAGCTCCGCCTCCGCCGCGCGCCAGTCGAAACCGTCGGCCCAGTAGGCGGCCAGCGCCTTGAGGTAGTCCGTGGGCACCCCCCGGCTCCAGCCGGTGCCGGGGATCCCGCCGCCCCAGCGGGTACGGGCCAGCCGGTCGCGCAGGTCGTCGAGCTCGTCCTGCGCGATGTCGATGCGGTAGGGGCGGATCCGGGCGTCGGTGCTGCTGCTGATCTCCATGAGTCACACAGTATTCTCGATATAGGCACGATCCGTTCCTAATAACACCACAGGCTGGGCCCCATGCTCGATACCTCCGCACGCTTGTTGCGCCTGCTCTCCCTGCTCCAGACCCAGCGCGCCTGGCCGGGATCCGAACTGGCCGAACGCCTGGGGGTCAGCGGCCGCACCGTCCGCAACGACATCGACCGACTGCGCGAACTCGGCTACCCCGTGGACGCCACGCGGGGATCCGCCGGTGGCTACCGGCTCGGCGCCGGGGCCGCGATGCCCCCGCTCCTCCTCGACGACGAGGAGGCCGTGGCGGTGACCATCGCCCTGCGCACCGCCGCCCAGGGCGCCGTCCCGGGCACCGAGGAGAACGCGCTGCGGGCGCTGGTCAAGCTGGAGCAGGTGCTGCCCCCGCGGCTGCGCCGACGGGTGCGCGCCCTCCAGGCGTACACCGTGGCCGTGCCCGCCGACCGCCCGGCGCCGGAGGTCTCCGCGGAGGTGCTGACCACCCTGGTCTCCGCCTGCCGCGACCGCGAACGCCTGCGCTTCGACTACCTGGACCACACCGGCTCCTCCACCCGCCGCACGGTGGAGCCGCACCGGGCGGTGAACTGGGGGCGGCGCTGGTACCTGGTCGCGTGGGACGTCGAGCGCGCGGACTGGCGCACCTTCAGGATCGACCGGATCAGGCCCCGCACCCCCACCGGACCGCGCTTCGCCCCGCGCGAACTCCCCGGCGGCGACGTCGCCTCGTACGTCTCGCGACGGGTGTCGAGCGCGGCCTGGCGCCACCACGCGCGCGTGCGCGTCCACGCACCGGCGACGGCGGTGATCGAGCGGATCAACCCCGCGGTCGGCACCGTCGAGGCCGTCGACGCCGACAGCTGCGTCCTGACCACCGGCGCCGACACGCTCGAGGGCCTCGCCGTCCACCTGGGCATGCTCGGCTTCGACTTCGACGTCACCGAGCCCGCCGACCTGGTCACCCACCTGCGTCGGCTCGCGACCCGCTACGCCCGCTCCACCCCGCCGACCGACTGAGCCGAGCCCGGGACGCGCCCGGACGCGCGCCCGGGCAACCCGCTCGGCCCGGGCGGCGTCTCACCCCGTGACGCACTGGTGCGACCGACCCGGGAGGGCACGTGGCGAAGAAGGACCGCACGCCGGAGGCGGCGGCCGAGCGGGACCGCGAGAAGTGGATGGCGCGGTTCCAGGTGCGGCTGGCCGTGCAACCGGGCGTGGACCGGGCGGTCGTGCTCCAGGGGGTCAAGGAGGTCACGACCCACTGCGCGGACACGGGGGAGGACCCCCGCACCGCCTTCGGCGACCCGGACGCCCACGCCGTGCGGGTCGCCACCCGGCTGGTGCCGGCGGACCGGGCGGAGCGCGCGAGGCGGCACGACGCGGCGGTGGACAGGATCGGTTCCGCGCTGAAGAGGGCGAGGGACGCCACCGGTCTGTGACCGATCCCGGCGTCCGCGCCCGGTCTGCCCCCAGGACTGCCCCGGCGGCCATGTCGCCTTCGGCGGCGCCCGGATACAACAGCGGGACGAAGACGGGGACGGCACCGGAGGGGCGGGTCACACGTGGTCGCGCACGAAGAACGAGCCGAGGCGAAGGCCAAGGACCCGGGCGCCCCATCGCGCCGGGTCCGCGGCGTCGCGGGGCGCGGCACCGGGGAACAGGCGCGGCTGCTCGACCTGCAGGCACTGGTGGGCAACCACGTGGTCGCCCGCCTCGTCGCGCAGCGGCGGCACGAGCACGGACCCGCCTGCGGGCACGGCGAGGAGGAGGACACCGGCCCCGCCGGACAGCGCGATCTGCTCCGCAGGGCCCTGAGCGAGTCGCCGGGGCGCCCGCTGCCGCCGACGCTGGAGAAGGAGGCGAGCGCCTTCTACGGCAGGGACATGTCCCCCACCCGCCTCCACGACGGCCCGGTGGCCCAGCGGGCCACCGCGGCGATGGGCGCGCAGGCGATGACGGTCGGCCACCACGTGTTCCTGCCCCCGCAAGCGGCCGGGAACAAGCACGTCGTCGGTCACGAGCTGAGCCACGTGAAGGAGAACCTGCACGGTGTGCGGGAGACCGGCACCGACAACGGCGCCGGGGTCACGGTCACCGATCCCGGCCAGGGGTCCGAGCGGTCCGCGGACACCGACGGCGCCGCCTTCGCCGCGGGGAGGAGCACCGCCCCCTCGGTGGCGCGGCGGGCGGGCGCGGCCGGTCCCGAGGGGACCGGCGAGGGCGGCCCGGGCGCGGTCCAGCGCTCGCCCCTGGACGCCACGGGGACGGCCCACGGGAGCGGGTGCCACGGCGGGCACCACGTGCAGCGGATGCCCCAGCAGGACAAGGGCAAGGGGCGGGCGACCGCGGCCGCACCCGGACGGCGCACGTGGGAGGAGAGCGTCGCGCGGATCAGCGATCTCGCCCGGCAGTGCACGTGCGCGCAGCCGTACGGGTCCCGCGCCGGACGCACCCCCGCCCAGGCCGTCCTCCACTACGCGCGCTCGTACAAGAAGCAGCCGGACGAACAGAGCCTGCGCCACCTCAGCCGCGTCCTCTTCCAGGAGCTCCAGGCCGGGGGACAGGAGGAGGACGAAGCGCACGCACCGCGGGCGGCGGAGGCCAAGGAGAAGGAACTCCAGTCGATGCTGGCCAACGGCCACCTGTTCTTCGCCACGAACCTCAACGCGTCCGTCGCGCGGCTGCACGAGGAGCTGCTGGAGTCGAGCCCCATGGTGGAGGGCCGGCCTCCGCGGGAGGACGCCCACGGCGACAGCCTGCGCCGACTCCTGCTCACCGGGGACGGCCGCGCCGGGTCGGAGGGCGAGGAGGACCCGGAACCCGTCCCCGGGTCGGCCAAACGCCCGGCCGCGGACCGCCGCTCCGGTCAGAAGCGCCGCAGGACGGTCGAGACGCCGGGCGAGGGCGCCGACGCCCGCCCCTCCGGCCGCGCCACCACGCGCGACGAGGAGGCGCGGCGCGACGAGCAGGCCAGGAGGAAGATCGGCGAGGGCTTTACGCCGCGGCCGATGCCGCAGGTGCCGTCCCACGGGGCGATGGACGCGAACGGCCCGGGCGGCCCGGACGGGACGGCGGGCGGTGCGGCGTACAAGCGGGACAACCGGACGTTGCAGGCCCTGCGCGAGACGTCCTACGTCCGCATGGTCGACGTCTCCCGGAGCAGGACGAAGGACGAGGACTACCGCGCCTACCTCGCCAAACTGATGGCCCCCGACGGCGAGTACGCCAACTACGCCTACCTCCTTCACGACGGCACGAACAAGGACGACGTGCACGCCGAGCAGAAGCACCTGAGCCTGCTCGCCCACTCCGGGCTCGACCGGGAGGCCCCGCCGCAGGGCCCCGTCCTGATCCGGGGCCGCAAGCGGCCCTGCCAGGGCTGCCTGAGGCTCTTGACCTACGTCCACGACGAGTTGGGGATCGACCTGCGCTTCAATCCGAACGGGAACAACTACTACGAAGGCCCCGTCAGGACCGCGGTGAGGAACTTCCGGACCGACGACCCCGTGCGGGCCCAGCGGCTCGAGGACCACCTCGCCGCGGGGCTCGGCGCCATCGAGCACAGCCACGTCTCGGCGCCGAGGAACGCCCGGCACGCGCCCGCCGGACCCGGGGTCGGCGAGGTGGAACCGGACGGCAGGGGCGGCTTCCAACAGAGCTACGAACTGCGGAAGGTCATGCAGGAGGGGACGGACGACATCGCGTACGTCGAACACCCGAGCAGCGGCGTGATGCAGACCGTGGACTCGCCCTCCACCAGCGAGGCGTCCGGGGACTCGGACGACGAACTGGCCTCGCGGACCCGACGGATGCGCCTGGCCGACTCGGCCGTCGCGCTCGACCTGACGGCCCGGCCCCGGGGCGCTCCACAGCCCGTACTCACCGCCGAGGAGAGGAGGGAGCGGGTGGACGCGGAGTTCGAACGGGTCATCGCTCCGCAGCTCTTGGCGAAGATGTCGCCCGAGCTGAGGAGCGAACGGGAGAACCACGTCACCACGCAAATCTACAAACAGAGCTTCCCGCAGCCGCTGCTCCAGACGATCAAAGACCTGACGGACGGGGACGACGCGCCGACGACGAAGGCCGCCGTCGCGAGGTGGTTCGACATCACGGCGTCGGCGCTGGTGCAGTCGCACCTGGACAAGCTGGGCCGGGTCGAGGAGCCCAAGCAGGCCAGGCGCGCCGACGCCCAGGACGCGCGCGCCATCGAGCGGGAGATGGCGCGGCTCGACCCCGACTTCCACGCCCAATGGCAGGCCGTCCCGCCGCAGGGGAGGACGGCGGCGAAGTTCAGCGCGGACTTCGCCCACTACCTGTGGTCGATCATGTACGAACGCCCGACCGGCCGGGTGTCCTACACCTGGCTGGCCGACTTCCTCAAGGTGCAGCGCAGCACGATGAACAACCGGGCCGGGAAGATGCGCAAGGACTGGGGCGACCCCCGCAAGGACCATCAGGAGGGCGGCCCCTCCCGCTGACGCCCGCGCCGAGGCGTCGGCGCGGGCATCAGCGGGACCCTCGACGGGACGTCAGCGGTTGGCGTTCGACGGGCCGAAGAACTCGATCTCCGCGAGGGCGGCCTGCTTGTCGCCGGAGGCGGCGTAGGACGACTCGATGGTGAAGCGGACCTTGGTGGCCTCGCCGACGCGGAACGCGCGCCGCTGGCCGCCCGCCCCCTGGTCCAGGGTCAGTCGGCGCGTGGTGACCTTGCCGTCCTTCCCGGTGACGGTCGCCGTGACGCGGTGCGGCAGGGCGGAGCCGCCGATCTTGTCGGCCCGCCCGGAGACGCCCGGGGTGATGATCACGTCGAGCAGCCGGGTCGGCTCGCCGAAGGTCGCCTCGACCCATTCGCCCTGCCCGGACTGCGAGACGCCGGGCCCCCACCAGGTGTTGCTGCGCTTGTCGAAGGCCAGCTCCGGCGGGTGGTCGGGGTACGAGCGGGAGGCCGTGACCCGGTCCGGGGCCACCGGGGCACGCTTGGCGAAGTGGTCCCTGGCGGCGTCGATGCCGTCGCGCAGGTGGGCGAAGCCCAGCACGGCCAGGGCGACGACGGCGGCGAGGACGATCCAGGTGCCGAAGCGGCCGAGGACGCGGCGCAGCCGGGGCCGTTCGCCCGCCCAGGGGACCGCGCGGCCCCGTCCACCGAAGAGCCGCCGCCACCAGGGCGCCCGTACGGCCGCGGCGGCCCCGCCCGGGTCGGCCAGGGGCATCGCGCACCGCAGGCAGTAGTGGCGCTCGGGAGGGTTGGGCGTGGCGCACCACCGGCACGGCGGGCCGCCCGCGGCGCCGGGCTGCGGCCCCGGGGCCCGAACGGCGGGCCGGTCCGCTTCCGGTCGGCCGGGGAGCACGGGCGCGGCGGCCGCCGCAGGGGGGCGGGGACCCTCGGGGTCCGCCACGGGCACGAGCAGGGAGCGCGCCCGCTCGGACAGGGCGTCGCCGAGCGCCTGCGGGGCCGGGGCGGTCGGCACGGGCCGGGTGGGCGCGGACTCCTGCGGCCCCGGCGGAGCGGGCCGTTCCGGAGCGGGCCCGGTGGGCCCGGGGTCCGCCGCCGCGTCCGGCCGCGCCATCTCCCCGGAGGGGTTGCCTCCCGCGACGGGCCGGGCTCGCCCGGGCGCGCCCGCCGCCCCCGCGCCGCGCTGCGCCCCGCCGGGCCCCGGCCGCGCCGCGTCGGCCGAACTCCGCTCCCGCGCCGGGCCCTGCGGGGGCGACGGCCGCTCGATCGGCTCCTGCCGGTGCGGGTCCGGGGCCGGTCCCCGCGCGGCGACGGCGCCCTGGTTCCAACCGAGCACGGCGCCGCACGCGTCGCAGAAGGACTGGCCCGGTTCCGCGCGCGTTCCGCACTCGGCGCAGTTCTGCGTGGTCATGTCTCCAAGTTCCTCTCCACGGCGGTCACCTCGACCGCGTAGGGCATGTGGGCGGGCCGGGCGGCGGCGACGAGCGAGTCCAGGCGGTGCACGTCGGCCGGAGTCGGGTCGGGCAACCGCAGCCTGACGTGCAGTCGCGGGCGCGGGGCGCCGGGGAAGGCGCCGAGGGGACGGGCGTCCCACTCGGCCCCGCCGCTCTCGGTGATCTCGGGCTCCGCGCCGAACGCCAGCCGGACCGCTTCGGCGAGGCCGCGGCGGGTGCCGCGGATCCGGTGCAGCGCGACGGCGGCCGCGACGGCGGCCCGCAGGCGCGGCTCGGGCTCGCCGCCGTCGGTCTCGGCGCCCACCCAGGTGCCGAGCCACCGGGCGAAGTCGGCCGGGGTCAGCGCCGGATCGAAGTAGCTGTCCAGGCAGTCCAGCACGTTCAGGACGGGCGCCAGCACCTCGTCGAGCCCGGCCACGAACCGCTGGGCCAGGTCGTCGTCGGCGAAGACGGCCGGGAGCATCGCGGCCAGGGGCAGCGAGGAGCCGAGGCCGTCGACGGACCCCCGGTAGGCGGCCGCCGTCATCCGCCGTCCCCGATCACCCGGACGCGGTGGTCGAAGGAGAAGACCAGCGAGGGCCGCTCCAGGTCGATGCGGTCGGTCGGATCGCCGCGCTTGCCGGTGAGCGGGTCGGCGGGGTGCAGGACGACCTCGTCGACGAGCTCCACCCCCGGGACCCGCTGCAGGACCGCGAAGACCTCGCCGGTCTGGACCGGCCGCCCGAAGGGCCAGCCCCGCCCGTCCGCGCCACCGGTCAGCGGATCGAGGTGGCGGTAGAGCGCGTCGTGCGCCCGGCGGCGCACCCGGTCCGTGTCCACCCCGCGGAAGGCGTGCACCGTGGCGACGACGGTGACGCCCTGGTAGTACGGCGGTCCGACGGCCAGCCGGGTGCCGATGAGCCGGCGTTCGTCCAGGTGGCGCGTGATCCGGTCGAGCAGCGCGTCGCCCGGCACGAGCTGCTCGAAACGCAACCGCCCGCCCGGATCGGGAACGGCCTGCGGGACGACGAGGACGCGCACCGCGTAGGCGCCGTGCCGCCCCTCCTCCCCTTCCAGACAGGTGATGCGGGCGGTTTCGGGCGCGGCCCGGCGGGCCAGCTCCTCGTAGTCGCGCAGGGTCACGGCGCGGTCCTGGGCGCGGAGCGTGATCGGCGCCCGCAGCTTGGCCTCCTCGACCGTTTCGCCGTCGACGCCACCGCGCGCCGCCTCGCGGTTGACGACCTCGGCGACGTACGGGACGGAGGTGCGCAGGACCTGTACGGCGCCGCGCGCCACGTTGCCGCCGCGGCCGCCCCCGGTCCGGTAGCGGTGGGCACGGACGACGGCGCCCTTGGGGGCGACGGCCCCGTACTGGCGCAGGGTCCCGTCCGGTTCGCGGACGGCCGGGCCGAAGGCGATCTCGCCGGTGGCGGCGTCCAGGGTGACGTGCCGGTCGCCGGGCCGGGAGGCGGCGAAGTGCGCGACCACCTGCCAGTCCCGCCAGCCGTCGTCCCCGGCGGTCTGCAGCAGCAGCGGCGGGTCGTCGGCCACCACCGGTGCGCGGGAGAGCCGCAGCCGCTGGCCGGGCAGTCCGGCCGCCTCGCCGAGCGCCTCGTCGTGGACGGCTTCGGCGTGCACGGCCCGGGTGGTGCCGCCGATGGTGAAGGCCTCCACGGAGCGGATGCTCGGCGAGGAGGTGTAGAAGGGCTGGCCCGCCAGCGCGGCGGTGGCCCGGCAGCGGATCCAACCGGCCTCGTGCCCGCCGCTGCGCGACAGCACGTGCCCGCCGGGCAGGTGCAGGACGACGTCGCCGGGCCGGTTGAGACCGCCGGTGCCGTCCCGGTCCACCTCGCACTCCTGCCAGCCGTCCTCCGTCCAGGCCTCCCACAGCAGTGGCGGCTGGCGGGGATCCACGCCGACGCCGTCGACGCGGCTGTCGAGCTCCAGCGCGAGCGCGCAGTGCGGAGCGGCCGCGGTCAGACCGATGAGCATGCAGTCGCCCGGCACCGGGGTCTCGGCGAAGCACCGCACGTCCTTGCCCTCCAGCAGGTCCGTGGTGCGGTCCACGACGGGTTGGCCCCGGTGTTGCACCACCACGTGCGACAGCGCGCACGGGACGACCGCGAGGTCGTGCTCGGTGGCGAAGACGACGGCCTCCTCCCGCTCGGTGCGCAGCGTGGCGACCTCCGCACCGGCCGGGACCAGGACCACGTCCTCCTGCGGCGCGGACAGCCAGAAGGTGACGTCCGTACGCGCCGCGGACGGCGGGAACAGGGTGATGCCGACCAGGTCCAGGAAGGCGAGGTGGTTCTTCTCCGGGACGCGGTTGAGCCGGTAGACGATCTGGTCCGCCATGTGCGCGACCGTCTCCACCAGCGTGATGCCGGGGTCGGAGACGTTGTGGTCGGTCCACTCCGGAGCACGCTGCTGGATGTAGCGCTTGGCGTCGTCGACGAACTGCTGGAAGCGCCGGTCGTCGAGGTTGGGGGAGGGCAGGGACATCAGAGGTCGCTTTCCGAGGTGCCCGCGGCGTCCGGCGCGTCGGGCTCGTCGTGGGAAGGGATGACATAGAAGGGGAAGACGAGGCTGCGCGGGTTGTTGGTCCCGCGGATCGAGTACCGGACGTCGATGAACAGGACGCTCCGGTCGTCACCGGCCGAGACCTCCACCTCGTGGACCTCGATCCGGGGCTCCCAGCGGTCCAGGCTCACGTGCACCTCGTGCTGGATGCGGCCCGCGGTCTGCTCGTTGACCGGGGCGAAGACGAGGTCGTGGATGGCGCACCCGAACTCCGGGCGCATCGGCCGCTCGCCCGGGGCGGTGGCCAGCACGAGCCGGATGGCCTCCTCGACCTCGCGCTCGCCACTGACCAGCGTGATGCCCCCGGTGGGTCCGATGCGCATCGGGAACGCCCAGCCGGAGCCGATGAACTGTTCGGCCATCAGGAGGCCACCTGCCTTCCGGTCATCCGAAGGGGTACTTGATCTGGTTGACGTAGACGACTCCCATGAGGTCGACCTTCAGGGCGCGGATGCCGACGTTGGCGATGGTGGTGACCTGGACCGTGCCGCCGGAGGTGATCATGGTGGAGCCGATGGACTTGAGGCTGAGCAGCCCCATCGCGTCGACGTTGACGGCGCCGGCGGACTTGACGGTGACGATGCCGCTGCCCTGGATGTCCAGCGGGCCGCCGCTCTTGAGGGTGAGCCGGCGCCGGGCACTGAGCGTCAGGTCCGTCCCGGCCTCGACGGACACCGCGCGACCGCCCTTGATGGTCACCGCCCCCGCGCTGTCGACGGTGATCTCCGTCTCGGTTCGGTCGAGGTTGATGGTCAGCCGGTCGTCACCGGTGGCGATGCGGACGCCCTGCCGGCGCCGCCCCGTCCGTTGGCTGAGCAGGTCGACGCGGTTGGCCTGCCGGTCGGACAGGGTGTGCCGGGCGGCCTTGCGCTTGAGACCGTCGTGCAGGGGCACGTCGTCGACCCGGGTCGGCAGGTCCCGGCCGTTGTAGAGACCGCCGATCACGAACGGATGGTCCAGCGCGCCCCGGTCGAAGGCGACCAGCACCTCGTCACCGACGTCCATGGGGAAGATCCCGCCGCCGCCCACGCCCCCGAGCTGCACGCCGCGGGCCCAGTCGCTCACGTACGTGTCGTCCAGCCACGGGAACTGCAGCTTGACCCGCCCCCGCTTCAGCGGGTCCTGCACGTCGGTGACGATCGCGTTGGCCACGCCCGGCAGCCGGGAGGCGCTCGTCGCGTCCGCGGCGCCCCCGCCCGAGGTCAGTCCGTACAAGGAGCGCCACTGGCGCCCGCTCACGGTGATCCACGACTCGTAGTGCTTGCCGTCGCCGAAGACGTGCCGCACGGAGGTGACGGTGTACTTGCCCTCGAAGGGCCGGCCCACGTCGCCGAGGGCCACGGGCACCCCCGGCCGCAGCCGGGGATCGCCGTGCACCGAGACCTCCAACTCGGCGAAGGACGAGGTGACGTCGGAGGCCAGCGCCTCGGCGGCGCCCCGGACCTGGTCCTGCCGGTCGTACGGCGTGGCGGTCTCGACGAGCCGGGCCGACGCGAACTTCCCGGCCGCCTGCCCCGGGGTGAGCCCGATCGAGATGCCCGGATCGGTGGTGACCGGGGCCGTCTCGACGATCTTCTTCTTGGTGGTGACGTTCCAGCCGCGCGACTCGACCTCGGCGACCTGGTCGGCGGCGGTGACCGCCGCCCGCAGCCGGAGGATGTCGTGGCCGGCCCGCAGCACGAAGGGGCTCGTGTCGGCGCCGGAGCGCGGGGACGGCGCACCGGCCGACGGCATCGGCGTCACGAACCGGAACCGGCCCTTGGAGTCCAGGGACATCACCATGTCGTTCTCGTCGGCGAGCCGGGAGAGGAAGTCCCAGTCGGTGACGTTGGACTGGCTGATGAAGGAGTAGGTGCCCCGCGTCGACTGGATCCGGCCGATGGGCACCCCGTCCAGGGCGGCGAGCTTGCGGGCGATGTCGGACGCCTTCTGGTTGCGGTAGGCGGCGACGCGGCGTCGACGCATCATCCGGTGCCCGAGGTCGTAACCGCGGATCACGGTGAAGCTGCCGGTGCCGTCGTAGTCGGCCTCCAACGCGGTGACCTCGCCGGTCAACAGGGGGTTGCCGCCCCCCTGGCCGTCGGCGATCGGGGTGAGCACCACCTTCGTGCCGAAGGTGACGTTCAGCTTGCCGAGGACCAGACGGTACGGATCGCGGAAGGTCAGCCGGAAGGCGGCCGGCACGCCGACGCCCTGGTCGACCCAGCCCTCGACGAGCAGCGGGGCGATGTCGTCCGGGAGCTTCGCGGCGCCGATCCGCACCTGCATGATGCTGGAGAAAGCGGGCTGCACCATCAGCGGGAGACCTCCTCGGGCGCGGGAAGCACCAGTTGGGTGCCCGGCGCCAGCCGGGACGGGTCGTCGATGCCGTTGACGTCGGCGATCACCCGCCAGACGGTGGCCGTGCCGTACTCCCGCCACGCCAGGGACTGCAGCGAATCCCCGGCCACGACCCGGTGCACGCGCTGGGCGCTGAGCGCACCGGACGTCGGGTTCTGGCCCTTGGTCTTCCCCGGGATCTCCACCAGGTGGACCTGGCAGGTGGCCCGGATGGGCACCCCCGTGGTGCCGAAGAGGCTGTACGAGGCCTCGACGGAGCTCACGTACGCCACGAACCGGGCCGTGGAGAACGACCCCCACTCGAACACGACCCACGGTGGCGACGGCTGCTTGCCGGCGATGCTCTTCGCCGTCACCTCGCAGCAGCCCAGCAGGGACTCCACCTTCCGCAGCACCGTGTTGCCGGTCGGCGCGGTCGAGGAGTCCAAAAAGATCTCCAGGGTCATCTCGCGCGGCTCCGCGCCCATGAACTCCGGCTTGGAGCCGTCGCGCACGGCCATCGTCGGCGTCGCCTTCCACTGCGCGCGCTGACTCAGCGACAGCTGCGCCGGATTGAACTCGAAGCCGAAGTTCCGCATCAGCGCGCCGGGCGTCGTGCTCGTCCCGACCGGGGGTTCGTGGATCGCCAACGACGCGCGCACCAGGCTCTTGCCGGCGCTCCTGCTGTTCCTGGCCATGGTGTGCCTCCTTCGCGTTCCGTCGCGCCGTCAGTCCGTGAACCCGTGGTGGGCGATCTCCAGGACCTCCGTGGCCACGGCGGCGCTCGCGGGGTCGAGGGTCGGGCCCTGCCAGCGCACCGGCAGCACGTCGATGAGTCCCCAGCGGGCCACCAACGACCCGTCGGCCCGCAGCGCCGCGATCTGTGCGGTGGGCCGCTTGATGCCGGTCTGGACGGACGAGATCCACTTGGCGACCTTCGCGGTGTCCGGGGTCAGCGGCCGGGTGAGCCGGATCGTCGAGAAGGTGACCCGGGTGGGCAGCTGCCACACGAAGCCGTTGTTGCCGCCCTCCTGCCGGTGCTCGACCTCGACCTGCGACGACAGGCCTTCGCACCCGTTGAAGTAGCCGAGGCTCTCGCCGTCGATGGTGAGGGTGAACCAGATGGTGGACCCGGGGTCCTGGCGGGACATCGGAGGTGGGCCTTCCTGTCGTTCTGGAGGTGTCGGTCCGTCAGGCGCGCGGATCGCGGAGCCTGCCGATGCGTTCCCGGTCCATGCGCAGTTCGGTACGGACGAGGCGGGTGACGCGGTCGATGATCCGGTGGACCAGTTCGTCGAGCTGGAACTCGGTCAGCTCGCGCGGATCGAAGGCGCCCGCCGGTACCGCGGCGTACGCGGGCGGCGGGTCCCCCTGGGAGAGCGCCGCCCCGGCGGGCGGGTGCCCGCCGGACGCGAGCGGTTCGTACGGCGGCGGGGGCTCGTAGGGAGGCGGGGGTTCCTGCGGCGGCGGTCGCTGCGGGGACGGCCGGATGTGCCCCAGCGTCGAGGCGACCGCGGCCGACGCGGCGGCCGCGAGCGCCCCGACGGACCGGCCGGAACCGGTGCCGAAGGGGAGGCGCTGGACCGGGTGCCCCCCGGACGGGCCCGTCAGCGGCGCCACGGGAAGCGGTCCGCTCGCCGCGGGACCGGAGGCCCGCCGCAGCGGCACCCCGCGCCCGGAGAGGGCGCCGGGTGCGACGACCGGCGGAGCCCAGGCCCGCTGGACCGGCGGGGGAGCGGCAGCGCCGACGCCGATCGGAACCGTACGGGCGGACGCGCCCGGCGCGGACCGGCGCCGGGCCTCGGACGCACCACCGGATTCCGGATCCCGCGCCGGAGGAGCGAAGGGCGCGCCGAGCCCCGTGCGTACGGGCCCCCCGGGGCCGGGTTCAGGAGCAACGGCCCCCGGCCGGGAGCCCGGATGCCCGGACGCCGACGGGGCCGGTGGCCCGGAGCCACGGCGCACGGGGGAGACGGGCCGCCCCACGGCCCCCGCCGCGGGGTCCGGACGCGCGGCACGCGTGGCCGAGGACGGGGCCGGTGTCGGCGGGGTCGGGGCTGTGGCGCGCTGGACGGGCGGGGTGGCGGTTCCGGTGGGCGTGCCGGGGCCAGCGGTCGGGACGCGGGGCTCGGTGGGGCGGTTGGCGCGCGGGGGCGAGGTCCGCTGGACCGGCGTCGTGCCGGAAGCGGTTGTCCGCGGGGGAGCGGTGTGCGCCGTGTGCCCGGTGACCGGGACGCCGCGTTCGGTGGGGCGGTCGGTGCGCGGGGGTGCGGGTGCGGTGGGCGTGGCGGGGGTAGCGGTCGGGACGCGGGGCTCGGTGGGCCGGTTGGCGCGCGGGGGTGCGGGCGGGGCCGGTGTCGGCGGGGTCGGGGCTGTGGCGCGCTGGACGGGTGGGGTGCCGGTGCCGGTGGCCGGGGTGCTGCGGTCGGCGCGCGGGGGCGCGGGAGGGGACGCGGGGGGCGGGGTGCCGGACGACGTCTTCGGGGCAGGGCGCTCGTCGGGTGCGACGACGGGCGATCCGACCGCCCGTCGGACGATGGGCACGGCGGTCGCCGGGCGCTCGTCGACCCGCACGGGTTCGTTCACCGATCGCCGAACGGTCCCACCCCCGGCCGGGGGTGGGGAGGACGGCGCCGGGTGGCCGGAGCCACCTGTGCGCGGCGGCTCCTGCCGGGGCGGCGCAGGCGCAGCCCCGGACACCGACGGCCCTCGTGCGCCCGGGACTTGGGGGGCGTCCGGGCGCGGTGCGGAACCCTCGGGCCGTCGCACCGCGCTGCGCTGCACCGGCGCGCCGAGCCCCGTACGCCGGGCAGCCGGAGCCGGGCGCTCCGCGCTCGTCGGTCGCGGCGGGGCGCCCCGTACCGGACCGTCCTGCACCGCAGGGGCGATCTGCGGCGCGGACGCGACGGCGGGGCCGCCCGGGGACGGAGCGCTGACGGACACCCCGTCGGGACGGGGAGCCGCGCCCCGCTGGGCCGGTGGCATGCTGCCCGGCGCGGTCGCGGCGCCCACGGCCGGACCGCCCCGGGACACAGGGCCCGTGACGGACGCCGGGATCGCCGCCGCCGGGGTGGCCGGGGGCACAGGGGTCAGCGAGGCCGTCGGGGTCGCCGAGGGCGCGGGAGCCATCGGGGCCGAGGGCCCGGCCGACTCGGACGCCGTCGGGGCCGCCCGGGTCTGCGCCGGTGGTCGCGCGGGCCGTTGCGCCGCCAACAGCGTCCGCTGGACGGTCGCGTGGACGGGAGGTGCCTGCGACAGGAGCCGCCGGGTCCGGGGCGGAGCCGGCGGTACGGGGGTCACCCGGATCCCCCGGGAAACCGCCGGTCCCGAAGGGGACACCGCCCCAGGGGCCGCTGCCCGCACGGGGACCGCCACACGGCCCACCGGGTCGTCCATCGACCCACGGGCCGCTTCCCGTACCGGAGTCGGCGCCCGCTCCGCCGTGGCCGCGGTCGCGGCGGACACCGCCCCAAGGCCCGCCTCCCGTCCCGGGACCGGGGCACCACCCGTCGGGGCGGTCGTCGCTCCACGGACCGCGTCCCGTGCCGGAGCCGTGGCGCGATCCGCCGGAGCCACGGGCACGGCCGAAGCGGACACCGCCTTGGGGGCCGCTTCCCGTACGGGGGCCGCGCCGCGACCCGTCGGGGCCGTGGTCACGGCCGGGGCGGACACCGCCCTACGGGACGGGCCCGGTACCGGAGTCGGGGCGCGGCCCGCCCGGGCGGTCGTCGCCCCACGGGACGCTTCCCGCGCCGGGGCCGAGGCCGCGGCCGGGCCGGTCACCGCTCCGGGGGCCGGTGCGCGGCCTGCGGTGAGGGCCGGGGCGGACCCGACGGGGCGGGTGCCCGTGCGCGCGGGGAACGCAGGCGGGAGCGCCCGGAGCGGCGCCACCGGCACGCGCTGCACGGCGGGCACACCGGCCGGGGCGAACGGCAGGGCGGGGGCGGGCCGCCCGAGCCCCACGACGGGCCCGCCCGCCCCGGCCACCGCACCCGGGAGCAGCCCGCCGCCCGCGGCGGGATCCAGTACCGCCGGGGAGGGTCCCCGGGTGAACGCCGGGTCCTGCCAGGTCGCCAGCCGCCCGCCGAAACCGGCGTCCGCGACACCCGTCGCGGCCCCGTCCGCCGTGCGCGCCAACGGCGGCAGGCCGGTCCAGGCGGCAACGGCCACCGGGCGCGCGGCAGGAGCGGTCGCCGGGGCCGGGTCCACGGCTCCCGGAGCGGGGGAGCCGCCGCGGCCGCTCCGCTTGCCCCGCAGCCGGTCCAGGAATGCCACCTGCTCAGCCCTCCGGTGCGGCGCGCGTCACGAACGACGCGATCTGTTCGGTGTACCGGCGCCGGTCCTGGTGTTCCAGGTCCAAGATCGCCTCCAGTTCCCAGTGGAAGTGGAAGGCCACGTACGCGATCTCCTCGTGCAGCCGGTCGGTCGCGTACGTCACGATTCCCCCAGGCGGCTCCCGCCGAGCTCCACCTCGAAGGGCTCCGCGCAGTGCGGACACCGCACGGCCGCGCGGGTGTGGCCCTCCGCGTTGATCTGGCGGTAGAAGTCCTGGAGGAACGCCAGGTCCGAGGCGAACATGTTCTCCACGATCCCGTCGTGCACCATCGCCAGCGTGCCCAGCCTGACGATGACCCGGCCGAGCAGGACCACCGAGAGGTACGCGGGGTTCTCCTGCACGCGCACGTCCCGCAGCGGGACCAGCTCGTCGCGCGCCGTGGACAGCCGCATGACGCCGTCACGGTGCACGGTGCCCGCCTCGTCCACGTACCCGCGCGGCAGCTCGAAGGGGAACTCGGTGCGCAAGGCCCACGCGGGTGCCGGTTCCGCCGACGGACCGGCGGGCGGGGCGGGCGCGGCGGCGGGGGCCGAAGGGGGAAGGTCCGCCCCCGCCGCTGCCCCGGTCGTCGAACGGCGCATTATTCGATGACCAGTTCTTCGAACACGATGGTGACCGACTCGGTCAGCGCGGCGGCCTCGCCGGCCTTCACCGTGCTCGTCTCGATCTTGCTGCACCAGGCGTTGCGCAGGTTGTAGCGCTTCACCGGGTTGTCCTCGTAGTCCATCATGATGATGGAGGCGTTCTTGCGGGCCGTGCTCATCTGGCCGCGGATCGAGTCGTTGATCCACTCGGTGAAGGACGCCGACTGGGTCATGCCGCGCACGACCGTGCACTGGCCGTTCTTCTGGACGCCCGGCAGCAGCGCCACCTCGGGTCGGCCCTGCGCGCTGTTCTGCTGGTAGGTGATGACGTCCTGTTCGAGGGTGAGACCGCTGATCTCGGCGAGGTACTCGACCATCACCCCGTCGATCTGGAGGCCGAAGTTGTGTGAGGTGAGGGCGTCACCCGGCTGGAGGCTCATGTGTTCGCTGTCCTGTTCACGACGGGAGGGGGGCGCGCGGGAGCGCGGAGGGACGACGGGGACGGAGGCGGGCTCCGCACCCGGTCACTCCTCCAGCTCTCCGTTGCCGCCGGAGAACTGCGCCAGCCGGAAGATGACGAACTCGGCCGGTTTCACCGGTGAGATGCCGATCTCGCAGACGACCCGGCCGAGGTCGACCGACTCCGGCGGATTCGTCTCCTCGTCGCACTTCACGTAGTACGCCTGCTCGGGGCTCTGCCCGAACAGGGCCCCGCCGCGCCACTCGTTGACCAGGAACGCCGAGACGTTGCGGCGGATCCGCGCCCAGAGGTTGTGGTCGTTCGGCTCGAACACCACCCACTGGGTGCCGATCAGGATCGACTCCTCCAGGTAGTTGAAGTACCGGCGGATGTTCAGGTAGCGCCAGGCCGGGTCGGAGGAGAGGGTGCGCGCTCCCCAGACGCGGATGCCGCGGCCGGGGAAGGCCCGGATGCAGTTCACGCCGATCGGGTTGAGCAGGTCCTGTTCGCCCCGGGTGATCTGGAGTTCGAGGTCGACCGCGCCGCGCACGACCTCGTTGGCGGGGGCCTTGTGGACACCGCGCTCGCTGTCGTTGCGGGCCCAGATGCCGGCGACGTGACCGCTCGGCGGGACCAGGCGCGACTGCCCGGTCGCCGGGTCGAAGGACTTGATCCACGGGTAGTACAGGGCCGCGTACTTGGAGTCGTAGTTCGCCGTCTCCTGGCGCCAGACCCGGATGGAGCGGGCGTTCATGCCGGGCGGCGGGTCGATGATCGCGACCCGGTCGCCCATCAGCTCGCAGTGGGCGATCAGGCCGAGTTGGACCGCCTTGACGGCCTCCAGGTCGATGGCGCCGCGCTGGTAGGCGGACATCAGGTCGGGCACGGCGACCATGGAGATCTCGTCGACGGCCTCCAGGCCGCCGAAGCCCGTGCGGTCCGCCGAGTCGCCGAGGTACTGCGCGGGGCCGGGGTGGGAATCCTCGCCCCGGTCGGCGGGGAGGGCCGGGGCGGCCGGGGGCGCCGGCAGCTCCACCGTCTGGTTCTCCGGTCGCGCCAACTGCCCCGACGGCGCGGCCTCGGTCACCGTGATGAGCCGGGAGTGCTCCTTGACGTGCGTGACGACGTAGGACCGGTTGCCCTTCTTCGCGCTCACGTCGAAGCTCTCGACCGGCTTGTCGCCGTCCTTGACGATCAGCTTGAACCGCTCGGCCAGTCCCTCCCCCTCCGGGTCGGCGACCTCGACCGACAGCGGGCCGAGGCCCTCCGCGACGGCGGCCACGGCGAAGGAACCGAGCGGGCGGGAGGGGGCGGCGGGCAGCGGGGGCCGGGCGGCCGCACCGGTGACGGCGGCGGGCGCGGACGCCCCGCCCCGGTCCCGGCCCTGGGCGGCGGCGTCCTCGGCGGACCCGCCGACGCGCACGACGTACGCGGCCGAACCGCCGTTGTTGAAGAACCCGTAGACGGAGTGCGCGAGGTAGTAGCCGTCGGTGAAGTCGCCGAAGGCCGCGACGTACTGGGTCCAGTTGGTCACCAGCGTGGGCTCGTTCAGCGGGCCGGACGGAGCCAGCCCGACGAAGGCCGCCACCGACGTGCCGACCCCCTCGATGGGGCGCGAACCGCTGGCCACCTCCTCGACGTAGACGCCGGGCGACAGGTAGGACGGCATGCTCTGCTCTCCTCGGGTACGAGACAGGACAGCACCACCTTGACGCGCGCGCCGCCCCCTCGAAACGTCCCCCGGTACCTGCCCGGGGGCACGGTCGTTGCCCCCGCCCGTGCCCCCGCGGCTCCTGGCCGGCGGCGGGGCCGCGGTTAGCGTGCGGGGGGTGAGCCTATGGACCTCCCTGGAACCCGCCTCCGTCACCGTCGACCCGGGCAGCAGCACGCGCGTACGGCTGCGCGTGCGCAACACCGGTGACGTGGTGGACGAGTACCGCTTCGAACCCGTCGGCGACGCGGCGCCCTGGACGACGGTGGAACCGGCGACCCTGAGGTTGTACCCGGGCACCACCGGCACGGTGGAGCTGACCTTCGCCCCGCCCCGCACCCCCGACGCCACGGCCGGGCCGAACCCGTACGCGGTGCGCGTCACACCGACCGAGCACCCCGAGGCCGTGACGGTCCCCGAAGGGAACCTGACCGTCACCGCGTTCACCGAGGTGCGCGCCGAACTCGTGCCGCCGACCGTCAAGGGGCGCCTGCGCGGACGTCCCCGGCTGGCGGTGGACAACCTCGGCAACACCAAGGTGACGGCGTCGATCACGGGCAGCGACACCGGGGAGCACCTCACCTACGAGATCCGCCCCGGGAGCGTCCAGATCGACGCCGGGCGCGCCGCGTTCGTCGACACGACCCTGCGGCCCCGGCGGATCGTCTGGTTCGGTTCCAAGGAGGAGCGGCCCTACACCCTGGCGGTGCGCCGCTCTGGGGCCGAGCCGCTGGAGGTCGAGGGGACCTACGTCCAGCGCGGCTTCCTGCCGCGCTGGCTGGCCACCTCCTTCGGGCTGCTGCTCGCCCTGGCCGTCGCCTTCGTGATGATCTGGATGGCCTACGACCCGCAGGTGCGCACGGCGGCCACCGAGGCGACCGAACAGGCCGGCACCGTGTTGCCGACCACCCGGCCCCTCGCCCCGCCGCCGCCCTCGCCCAGCGCCACCCCCGAAGCGCCCAAGGCCGAGAAGCCGGACGCCGACGGCGGGGGAGGGAAGTCCGCGAAGCCCACGGGCCCGCCGCCCGTGGTGCCCGCGGCGAAGGTCCTGCTGCGCAACGCCGCCACCCGCATGTGCGCCGACCTGCCGGGCACCGACAAGGGGCGGATCAACGAGGTCGTCCAGCAGGCCGGTTGCGTCGGCACCACGGCGGACAACCAGCTGTGGAACCTCGAGGTGAAGTATCCGGAACTCGGCCCCGGCGGCACCCCCCTCTTCCAGATCCGCAACGTCAAGGACCAGCTCTGCATGGACCTCGGTGAGTACGACGGACGGCCCGTGGGGACCGGGATCGGCGAGTTCACCTGCGACGGAACCACCGCCGACAACCAACTGTGGTGGATCGCCCCGCAGGAGAGCGGCGACTACTGGATCCGCAACTACGCCAGCAACAACAAGTGCCTGAACGTGAAGGGCGGCTCCGCCGTCAACGACCGGCTGGACATCTCCGACTGCACCAACACGGGCAACCAGGAATGGAAGATCGTCCACCCCAGGACCGGCTGATCGCGGGTCCGCCGGGCCAACGGGGACCGGGCCCCCGGTGGCCGGTTCACCAGCCGCCTTCGCCCGGCACCAGCCGCCCCGCCTTGCGGTACTCCCGGCGGGCACCCTCCAGGAGGTCCTGGGCCGTCACCTCGTCGCCCCGCCCCGCGGCGAGGTAGGCGGCGGTCACCACCGCACTGCGGATGGACCCGCCGGCCAGCTCGAAGTCCCGGGCCAGCGGGGCCGGGTCGATCCCGTCGGCGGACGGCACGTGCGCCAGCCCGTGCCGCCACAGCGCGAGGCGCTGCCCCGCGTCCGGGAACGGGAAGTCGACCACCAGGTCGAGGCGCCGGGTGAAGGCCGCGTCGATGTTCGCGCGGAGGTTCGTGGTGAGCAGCGCGATCCCGTCGAAGGACTCCAACCGCTGGAGCAGGTAGGAGCTCTCCATGTTGGCGTAGCGGTCGTGGGCGTCCTTGACCTCGGAACGCTTGCCGAAGACGGCGTCCGCCTCGTCGAAGAGCAGCACGGCGTCGGTGCGGTCCGCCTCCGTGAAGATCCGCTCCAGGTTCTTCTCGGTCTCACCGACGTACTTGTCCACGATCGAGGACAACTGGACCACGTACAGGTCGAGTCCGAGATCGGCCGCGACGACCTCCGCCGACAGCGTCTTGCCGGTCCCGGACTCCCCGGCGAAGAGGCCGAGCACGCCCCGTCCGCGGCCCCCGCCGGCGCTGAGCCGCCAGTCGCCGAGCACCCGGTCGCGGTGGCGGGCCCGCAGGGCCAGTTCGCGCAGCTGCGCCAGTGGCCCCGCGGGCAGGACCAGGTCCCCCCAGTCCACGGCCGGTCGGATGCGGCGGGTGTGGCTCTCCAGCCCCGAGGCCGACTGGCGGCGCGCGGCGCGCCGTACGTGCGTCGCGGTGAGCGGGGCGCCGTCGAAGGCGGCCAGTGCCCGGGCCGCGCGCGCGGCCCGGCGTATCCGGTCCCCGCCGAGGCGGTACGGGGCGACCGTCGCGGCCAGGTCGAAGCCGTCGGATCCGGCGTCGGTGCCCAGCGCGGCCCGCCACGCGTCGGTCCCCCCGTCCCGGCGGTCCGGCGCGTCCAGGACCAGGGGGTCCTCGGGGGCCCAGTGGGGGTCGTACGGGCGGGTCCCGGCCAGCAGCACGGTGACGTCCGGCGCCGCGACGAGCGCCCGGACCAGCGGGCCGGGTTCCGCGGGCAGCGCCGGTACGACGACGGCCCGGCCGCCGAGGCGGGCCTCGCGCAGCAGCTCGGGGACGTGTCCGCCCGGTTCGGCGCAGCACAGCCCGTCCAGGCCCGCGGCGCGCAACGCCGAGGCGTAGGCGGCCAGGCCGTCGCCCTCGCGCTGTTCCCGCAGGTAGACGGTGGCGGGCGCGGTCGCCAGGAGGGCGGCGAGCCGGTGGGTGAACTGCTCGGCCGCTCGGTCGCCCGGGAGCGGATCCGGCATCGGGCGCAGCAGGCCGAGCAGGGCCGCGTCCGGGGTGTCGTCACCGAGGAGATGGTCGGTCAGTCGGTCGGGCACGCGCAACGAGCGTGTCAGGAAGGGGCGTTCGGGTTCGAGGACTTCCAACAGGCCGAGGGCGAGGAGGGGCGCGGACGGGTGCAGCCGGGCCCGGGCGGCGGCGGACCGGGTGGGCACCCCGCAGAGTTCGAGGGCGAGGCCGACGGTGGCCCGGCGCCTGCTCACGTCGTCGTTGAGGTAGCCGTAGAGGGGCTCGAAGGTCCGGTCGACGTCGGGAGCGAGGGCGACGAGCACGAGGGCGACGTCGAGCGCGCCGAGCCCCGCCCGCCCGGCCAGCCGGGCCATCCGGTCCGGCCCTTCCCAGGAGCCGTGCGACGGTCCCGCGACGACGCCTCGGTCGGACCCGGCGTCGGCGTCGGCGTCGGACACCGGGGCCCAGGTGCCGAGCACGTGGTGGACCGCCTCGTCGGACAGGTAGAGGCCGCGCAGGGGGTCGTCGGCGGTCGGATCGGTGGCGGTCCGTCGTTCGACCAGCGCGGACACCAGCCCGCGCAGGGCGTCCAGCCGGTCGAGCAGCCCGCGGCCCGGGTCGCCCGGACCGGCCGGACCGCCCGCGTCGGCCGCCGACCGCGCGAGCGCGGCGGCGTGGGGGGCGTTCACCGCGCGTCCGAGCGGCGGGAGGCCTCGCGCGCGAGGGGCGCGTCCCCGGCGCCGGTCCGTGCCGCCCGGGCGGCCGCCACCTGGTGGGGGCGGTGCGAACGCCCCCCGGTCGCCACCGGCTCGCCGTCCATCCCGCCGAGCCGGACGGTCGCGCCCTCGGTGACCGGCGGCCCCGCCTCGTACTCGGGGAAGGCCGGGAAGGGCGCGGTCACCACCAGGTCCAGCGAGGGTTTCAGCTCGCCGCCGAGCGCGGACCAGATCTCGGCGAGCGAGCGCGCCTCCGTCTGCACGCCGGCCACCGTCAGCTGCACGGAGAGCCCCAGCGCCCGCAGGGAGCCCGGTAGTTCCTCCGGCGCCAGCACCTCGCGGGGCAGCAGCGTCGCGAGCGCGGCGGACAACAGCCGGTGCTCGTCCTGCGGGGTCTTCGTCCACGCGGTCACCAGGTACGACAGCTTGAACCAGCGCGGCGGTCGACGGCGCCGCACGACCACGTCCCGGTCGTCGCGGACCTCCGTCCGCCCGCGCTGACGCCGGGCCACGTCCTCCCGGATGTCGTACAGGTAGGTGTTGACCACGGGGGCGTTGCGCCGGGCGGCCCAGTCCCGGGTCGGTGCCTCGAAGGACACCTCGATGCCCGAACCCGCCAACGCCCCGCCGCCGAGGACGCCCGCCAGCACCTCGTCCACTTCGTGGATCACGCCCGCACTCCCGCCCTGCCCGCACGGCCGGTCGTGCCCGGGCCGTGGTCCCGCACCGATCCTCCCCCGGGCGGCGCGCGGGCCACAGGAGCGCGGGGGACGACGCCGGGGCAACCGGGCCTGCCCGCTCGGACACCCACCGGCGCCCGGGGTTGCCCGAACGGTCAGATGTAACCCTCCCGGAAGGCGAAGGCCACGGCGTGCGCACGATTGCGCAGGTGGAGCCGGATGGTGAGGCCGTGCACGACGTTCTTGACGGTCCGTTCGGAATAGGACAACTTGCCCGCGATCTCTGCGGTGTCGAAGCCCTCGGCGACCAGGCGCAGGACGTCCACCTCGCGCGGCGCGAGCCCGAGCGCCGGCGGACCGGGCCGACCCGCCGCACCCCGGTGGAGCGTGCCCAGCTGGTGGATGAGGCGCCCCAGGAGATCGGCGGGCAGATCGCTGTCGCCGCGGGACGCGGCCAGCACCGCCCGCACCAGCCGCTCGGCCGTGGCGTCGCGGCGCCGGACGATCGCGCCGATCCCGCACTCCATCACGTCCAGCAGCTCGCCCTCCCGCATCGCGCCCACCACGAGCACGGCGCGTGCGCCCTCGCCGCGCACGAGGCGGCGCAGCCGGGTCAGCGCGGCATCGTCGAGGGCGTCCACCACGAGCAGGGCCACCGTGTCCGGACCGGACTCCTCCCGCAGCTCGACCTCGGGGCGTCTGCGCAGCTGGCCGACCGTCCCCTCCAGGCTGATCGGGTCCGAGGCGTACACGGCCACGGGCACGCGCCGGTCCGCGGAGCCCGCGCGCGGGCCCGTACCGGTGGAGGTGGCGGGGTAGGACGTCGGGTCCGAGGGCGTGGTGACGGTCCGGGGTGAGTCGAGCAACGTTTCCCCTATGCAGCGGCCCGTCGTGCGGCCCGGGCCGGTAGCCGATGAACTCCCCAACACTTCTCCCGGCGCCCCGGTCGGGGCAATCGTGGACCACCACGGGCCCCACCACGAGAGCGTTCCGGTGATGACCACGAGGCCCTCCCGATCCGTGCGCGTCGCCCCAGGTCACGGCCCTGCCCCTCGGTCCCGGGCCGGTCGTGGCGCGCGGAAGTGAGGTGCGCCACTTCCGGTCACCAGGCCGCGGGCCCGGTCGTCTCATGTGGCGGCGGAGCACACCCTTGCCCACGGGAGGTACCGATGACCACACCACTCCACGAGCGCGAAGGCGCCCGGGCGCTCATCGCGGACCGGGCGGAGCGGGCCCGCTCCGGCTCCGGTTCCCTGCTGCTGCTCCAGGGCGCCACCGGCACCGGCCGCACCGCCGTGCTGGAGGGCGCCGTGCGGGAGGCCGAGGGGCTGGGCCTGCGGGTGCTGTCGGCGCGGTGCTCGCCGGAGGACACCGGTGTGCCCTTCGCCACGGTGCTGCAACTCCTGGGCCCGGTGCCGGACTTCATCGACCTCGTGCCCGACCACGTCGACCGGGGGAACGCCGCCCGGCTGTGGCGGCTGCTGCGCTCGTACGCGGCCCGGGGACCGCTCCTGCTGGCGGTCGACGACGTCCACCTCGCCGACTCCGCCTCCCGCCGCTGGCTGCGCGAAGCGGTGCGCCACATCGACCGATTACCCGTCTTACTCGTGGCGAGCGAGCGCAGCCAGTACGACATCGGCCCCCGGCGCTCCGGGCTCGCCCGGTCGCTGCCGCCCTCGCTCGTCAGCATCCGTACGATCGACCCGCTCGGGGACGCGGCCGCCGCGGAGCTCGTCCGCGCCGCCCTGCCCGCGGCCGGACCCGAGGGGACGGCGGAGGTCGTCCTGGCCGGGGCGGGCAACCCGCTGTTCCTGCACGCCCTGCTCCACGACCTCGGCGGCGCGCCGGAAGCGGACCCGCTGCTGCCGGACACCTGCGCCGCGCTGTACCCCGGCAGTTACCCGGCGGCCGTCTCGTGGTGGCTGGAGAGCGCGGGCCCGGCGACGGCCGAGGTGGCCCGCTGCCTGGCAGCCCTGGAGGAGGCCTGGCCCCGACCGGCCACCCCCGGGCCCCACCCGAACCCGCCCGCCCTGACCGCCACCGCGCCCGGCGCCCGGGCAGGCTCCGCCCAGGCCGCTTCCGCCCCGGTCGGCGTCCCGGTGGCCGCGTACGTGCCCGGGGTCCTCGCGGAGGCGGCCGGAGCGGATCCCGCACGCGTCACGGGCTGGCTCACCGCGATGACCCGCATCGGACTCCTGCGCCCGGATCCCGCCGGCCTGCCGCGCTTCGCGCACCGGCTGCTGCGCGACGCCGTGCTGAGCGGCTGGCCCACCACCGGGCGGGAGGCGGCGCACCTGGTGGCCGCGAAGACGATGCTGCGTCGCGGCGGGCGCGTCGAGACCGTCGCCGCCCACCTGCTGCGCACCCCGGGCGACGGCCTGCCCTGGGCCCTGCGCGTCCTGCGGGACGCGGCGACCGTCGCGGCGCACGACGCCCGCCCCCGCGACGCCGCGGGCTACCTGAGGCGCGCCCTGGACGAGCCGCTCACCGACGACCACCGCCAGCGCCTGCTGACCGAACTGGGCTCGCTGGAGTACGCCTCGGACGACGGCACGATGGCGATCGCCCGGCTGGCCGAGGCCCAGTACCTGCCCGCCGCACCCCGCGACCGGGTGCGCGCCGCCGTAGCCCTCGGCACGGCCCTGGTCGGCCGCGGCGAGGTCACCACGGCGCTGGAGGTGATGCGGCGCACGGGGGACGGCCTGGACGGCCACCCGGGCCTGGCCCGCACCGTCCAGACCGTCACCGCGCTGCTGTCCGACGCCGACCTCGCCTCCCGCCAGGAGACCTACCGCAGGCTCTCCGCGAGCGGCGAGGACGCGCCGGAGCTCGTCGGCACCGCCAGCCGGGCCCTGCTGGTGCGGTACGAGGCGACGGCCGGGCTGATCTCGGCCGCCGAGGCCATGACCCGCGTACGGGCCCTGCTCGCCCAGCCCTGCGACCCGCTGGCCGAGCCGTTCCTGCTGGGGACGGCGGCGGCGGTCGCCGAATGGGCCGACGAACTCGACGAGGCCGAGCGGCTCGTGGACCGCGGCCTGGTCGGCCAGTACCCCGCCCTGCTCCACCCCATGGAGGACGCGCTCCTGAACACCCGCGCGGACATCGCGGCCGCCCGCGGAGACGTCGCCCGGCTGATCGCGGTGCGCGGCGACGGCGCGGCCGTCGCCGCCCGTGCCCACGGCGGGCCCTCCAACCGGGACGCCCACGTGCTGATGGCGCTCGTCCACACCGGCCGCCCGGAGGAGGCCCGACAGCTGGCCGAGGCCTTCGACCTGAGCCGGGCCCCGGAGTCGTGGGAGCTGAACCGCTTCCTGTACGCGCGGGGAGTGCAGCGCCTCGCCGCCGGCGACCCGGCGGGCGCGCTGCACGACTTCCTGGAGTGCGGCCGCCGCCAGAGCGCCCGTGAGGTGTTCAGCCCGGTCGTCACCCCCTGGCGGACGGCGGTCGCCCAGTGCCGGCTCGCCTTCGGCGGCGACCAGGAAGCCCTGGCCCTGGCCACCGAGGAGCTGCGGCTGGCGCGGGTGTGGAACACCCCGCGCACGGTGGGGCGGGCGCTGCGCGTCCTCGGCACCGCGACCGGCGGCCGCCGGGGCCTGGACCTCGCCGAGGAGGCGGTCGCCACCCTCAGGGACGCACCCGCCGACGCCGGGATGGAACTCGTCGAGGCGCTCCTCGCCCAGGGCCGCCAGCTCCTCGCCGCCGGTGAGCGCGGCCGCGCCCGGGACCGGCTGCGCGAGGCGGCGGACCTGGCCGAGCGCAAGGGCGGCCTGCGGCTGCTGGCCCTGGCCGAGCAGGCCCTGCGCGAGGGCGGCGCCCGGGTCCCGACCGCGGCGCGGACCGGTTCGGCGGCCCTGACCGGCAGCGAGCGCCGCATCGCCGAACTGGCCTCGGCGGGCAGGACCAACACCGAGATCGCCGACCTCCTCCACCTGGCCCGGCGCACCGTGGAGACCCACCTGACGAGCACCTACCGGAAACTGGGCATCCGCAGCCGCGCGGAACTGTCCGGCACCCTCGTCCGCACCCGTCGATGAAGGGGCCCTGACCGTGACGGGGCCCGGACAGCGACGGGGACCCGACCGTGACGGGTCATCGACCCGGCATCCGTCCCTTGTCATGTCCGTCCGGCCGCCGATCTACGATGGAGGGTGTGACGGGACCCCTGCCGACGTCCTGCGACGCCGCCGCGCCCGTCCCCACCGATGGATCCGCAGATCGCTTCACCTCATTCCCGGAGAGCTCGTGACCGACAGCAAGAACATCAACAACCCCGTGGGCCAGGGCGGCGGCCACCGCAAGAAGCTGTCCCGCGCCGAGCGGCAGAACAACGGCCCGCACCGCAACCTCGACCGCAAGGGCGCCGCCGACCAGAAGGCGGAGCTGGTGCGCAAGATGCGCGAGAAGGCCCGCGCCGCCGAGGCCGCCGAGGCCGCCGAGGCCGCCGCCGCGCAGGCGGGCGACGACACCGCCCAGAGCTGACGCACCGCCGCCGCGGGGCCGCCGCCGCACGGCCGGGGCCCGCCCCGCGGCAGGCGGACCGGACCCCGCCGCCGCGCGCGTCCCGAGGGTCGGCGCGTACGTTGGAAGGGTGCGCTCCGAAACCCGCCCCGAGGCTTACGGCACGGCCACCGGACCCGTCTCCGGCTTCCTGGAGAACCCGGTCGTCGGGATGGCGCCGTGGATCGTCTTCTCGCTGCTGGTCGGCCCCGGGCGGTTCGAGATCGCGGTCGGGATCGCGCTCGGCACGGCCCTCGCCCTGATCGCCCTGAGCCGCTTCGCGCGCCGCGGCGGTTCCTGGAAGCTGCTGGAACTGGCCGACGTGGTGTTCTTCGCCGCGCTGGCCCTCATCGGCGCCCTCGCGAGCGACGGCACGCTGCGCTGGCTGGAGACGTACGCGGGGGAGATCGCGAACCTCACCCTGACGGTGATCGCCTTCGGCTCGATGGCCGTGCGGATGCCCTTCACGCTCCAGTACGCCCGCGAACAGGTCGACCCGTCGCTGTGGCACGCACCCGCCTTCCTGCGCACCAACTACGTGATCACCGGCGTGTGGGGCCTGGCGTTCCTGGTGGCGGCCCTCGCGGGGGGCTACGGCGACCTGGTCCTGCACAACCCCGACAACATCTGGACCGGCTGGATCATCCAGATCCTGGCGATCGTCGCCGCCCTGCGCTTCACCGTCTGGTACCCGGGCGTGGTCCGCGCCCGCGCCCGCGGCGAGAGCGGGCCCGGGCGGTCCGCGCTGCTGCTGCCCCTGGCGGGGCTGCTGGTGCCGATCGGCATCGCGGTGCTGGTCCTCGACGGCAACGTGTGGTGGCTGGGCGTCGCCCTGATGGTCGCGGGCGGGCTGCTGACGAAGACCCTCCGGGCGCGCGACTAGAGGCGCGGTGATCCCGGAAGGCTGCGTGGTCAGCGCCGGCCGCCGCCGATGCGGCGGTCGTCGGCCAGCGCGGTCAGCGGGCCGAACTCGCAGGCGAGCTGGTTCCACGTCAGGACCTCGCCACAGCGGGCCGGGAACTCCGTCGCGTTGAACTCGGGCATGGTCCAGGTGCCCGTGCCCCGGTCCCGCAGCCACAGGTCCCCGTCACCGTCGACCACGGTCGGCGGGACCGGTACGGGCTCGGCCTGCTCGATGGGCTCCCAGGTGACCCGGCCCGGGTGGGAAACGCGGCGCAGCTCGGTGGTGGCCAGCCGCGCGGCCACGTCACGGGTGGACTCGTCGGCGTCCTTGACCGACGCGAGTCGGAACGCGTCGTCAAGTACGGGCAGGGCTGGATTCTTGCTGCGCTTTGAACTCATACGCTGACTACCTCCGGTGGGGGGTGTCACATCCGTCATGGCACCCCGTGGAGACACACGGTATCCGAGGCGTGAGCCGGGCCGGCCACGGCGACTGTCCAGGTGGAGCCGCCGGCACACCCAGCGGCGGCCCTCAGGCCGGATGGTGGTCGGCGACGGCGCCGATCTCGATGTCGTGTTCCAGCAGGGCCTTCATGGCGCACAGAGCGGTGGTGAACCCGCCGACCGTGTCGTTGAGCCACGCCACGAGTTCCGCGCCCCGGCCGTGGAAGCCGCTCTCGCGCACCTCGACGAAGGTGGCCTCCGGCGGCCCGGGGCGCGGGGTGAAGGTCACCTCGACACTGGTCGGCCGCGCGTAGTTGCCCCACTCGAACCGGATCAGCCGGTCCGTCTCGATGGCGGTGACGCGGGCCCGGGCACTGGCCCCGTACGTCTCCCACTCCCACTGGAGCTCGGCGCCGGGGACCATCGGCCCGCTGCTCCCGCTGTACCAGAACCGGGTGGTCACGTCGGGGTCGACGAAGGCGCGGAAGGCGGTGGCGGCCGGCTTCCGGACGATCATGCAGGCGTACGCCACGGCTTCTTCTTCGGCACTCACGCGCACGATCATGCCCCAGAGGCCGCCCCACGGGCACGGCGGCGCGGCCGACGGCGAGCACGACCGGCGTCCGTGGGCCGTTCTTATATTCCTCTGAGAAGTGCCCCATAGCGTCCGCGCATGACGATGAAGCGCACACTCCCCGTATCGGTGTCCGTCGTGCTGACGGCCATCGCCCTGGCGAGCACGACGGGGGCGGCATCCGCGGCCCCCGCCGCCCCCGGTGGCAAAGCGCCGACGGACTACCTCTACATGTCGCTCGGAGACTTCGAGGAGGCCGTGTCCGGCCAGGCCCCGGACATCAAGGCCAAGATCGACCGTCCGGACATCCACGGCGTCCAGGTGGTGGTGCCGTGGAAGGCCCTCGAAGGCCGCAAGGGCGAGTACAAGTGGTCGAGGCTCGACGACGCCCTGACGTACCTCCAGGGCCACGGCAAGAAGCTGTTCGTCCAGCTCCAGGACCGGTTCTTCGACGTGGACGACATCAAGAACGCCAATGTCCCCCAGTACGTGAAGGACGCGGGCGGGGTCGCCCCGACGATCGACGAGAACCCCGATGTGGTCACGAGCACCGGAGCCATGGCCGCGCAGTGGAAGAAGGACGTGCGGACGGACTTCCAGGGACTGCTGAAGGCCATGGCGGCGAAGTTCGACGGCAGGCTCGGCGGGGTGAACCTGCCCGAGACCTCGATCGAGGTGGACACGAAGAAGGACCGCACCGGGTACGACTCCACGTCCTACATCGACGCCGAACTGGAGAACATGGCCTACGGCAGGAAGGTCTTCACCAAGACCCCCTTCGTCCAGTACGTGAACTTCCTGCCGGACGACGACGACCACCGGCGCATGAAGGAGATGTTCGACCTCGCCCGGGACAAGGGAATCGGCATCGGCGGACCGGACACCCTGCCGGACCGGGACTGGCAGATGAAGAACTCCTACAAGTTCCTCCACGCGTACAAGGACGTCCTCCCCCTCGTCGCCATGGCCGTCCAGGAGCCCGACATCGGCGCCAAGGACCCCGGGACCGGCCTCCCGTACACCCGCCAACGGTTCACGGACTTCGCCGGCGACTACCTGGGCGCGAGCTGTCTCTTCTGGACCACCGAGGCCGATTGGCTGCGCGAGCCCGCGGCGAGCGCCGGTCCCCGATAGCGCCCGATCCGCATCGCACCCGCGCGAAGGGGGGCCCGAACTCGTGGAGTTCGGGCC
>NZ_JBHWLC010000048.1:0-30989 GCF_042730635.1 Streptomyces sp. NPDC059917 | reverse complement strand
GCGGGCTGGAATCGGCCGGGCTCACGCGCGACGACGCCAACGCCGGCCCCGTGCCCACCGGAAGCGGGCCGGAAGCGGCAAGGGTGACGGGGTCGGCCGCCGAAGGGGACGTCCGGGCCGTAGTACGTGCCCAGTTCCTGGCGGTAGCCCGGGTCGGTGAGCTGCTTGTCGCGGTGGAACTCGGGAGCGTCCTTGATCTGCTCCTTGGTCCGCCCGACGAAGATCTTCCTCGCCTCCGGGTCGATCCGGACCACCGTGCTCGCCGGGATCAGGACCTCCTTGCCGAAGATCCAGACCCCGGTGTCCACGACGAGGTAGGCGTCACCGACCTGGTCGGAGTGCTTGTCGACCTTGCCGATGCTCCCGTCGGTCGCCTCGACCTTGTAACCGGTCAGATCGGCGCCGGCCAGGTGGCCCGAGGTCGACGTGTAGCTCCACACATGCTCAGTCACGCGAAAACAACTCCTCCGGTAGCGGAGGGCGGCGGGGCGTTCCCCACCGTCCGTCCTTTCCGTTGCGGTACGAGGCGGATGCGTGCGCTCCGCCTCAACTCCGCCTGCCCCGGCCCCGGCGACTCATTCGCCCCCGTTCGAGGCGGGCCCCGTACCGGTGCGGGCGGCGGGCGGCCCTAGGCTTCCGGACCATGACCAGGACCACGCCACCGCGCCCCCTCGACGTCGAGGCGCTCTTCCCCGGGCTCGCCGCACACCGCGGCACGACCACCCGGCTGCACCCGCGGCCGGGCCGCCCCGACGCCTCGATGAGCTCCGTGGGCGGGCCCCTGCTCTGGCCCGCGGACGAGCCGTGGCCGGTGTGCACCGATCCGCACCCCCACGGACGCGGCCGGCGCCCCGCGGACATCCACCGGGAACGGCGGCTCCTGGCCGACGCCTGGGCCCGGCACCCGGACCCCGGCCCCACGGAGGAGGAACGGCTGCTGCTGGAGGAGCTCCGGCGCAGGCACCGGATGGTGGGGGAGAACGGGGAGAGGCGGGGCGGGGAAGCGGAACCGCTCCCGATGATCGGTGTGGCCCAGCTCTACCGCCGGGACGTGCCCGACCTGCTCGCGGGGCCGGGGGACTGCGATCTGCTCCAGGTGTTCTGGTGCCCCTTCGACGCGCACGGCGAGCACCGCACCGGCATGCTGCTGGACCTGCGCTGGCGCCGCTCGTGGGAGGTCGCCGAGACGATGGCGCGGCCGCCCGAGCCGGAGGTGGTGGGCTCCGAGGGCTACGTACCCGAGCCGTGCGTGCTGCACCCCGAGCAAGTGGTCACGTACCCCTTCGACGGGCTGCTGCCCGAGGAGCTGTGCGCCCGCATCGAAGCCAGGGAGGAAGCCCTCGAAGAAGCGGCCGAGGAAGCGGAGGTGGAGGAATGGGACTGGCCGACCTACCAGTTCGACCTGTCCATCCCGCCGGGCTGGCGCGCGGGCGGCCACGCCTCCTGGAACCTGACCGACGCCGCCGTCCTGCACTGCCCCGCCTGCGCGACTCCGATGGAACTGCTGCTGACCGTCGCCAGCATGGAATGGGACGGCGGGAGCACGAGCTGGATACCGCTGGAGGAACGGGATCCGGCAGTCCGCGCCGGTGACGAGCCCACCGGTGTCACGGTGGGCCGCTGGGGCAAACTCAACGTCTTCGCCTGCCCCGCCGACCCGGCACACCCCCACCTCAAGAGCATCCAGTAGCACCCCGTCCCCACCGTCGGCCCGCACGCGGTACGCGGGTGGCGGTCGAGCAGGATAGTTTGCTCGGATGAGTCTTCTTGATGATGTGGCCGAACGCGACGGCTGGCGGTGCTGGGTCTGCGACGAACCGGTCGACCCCGACGAGTCGGTGAACGACCCGCGAGGGCCCAGTGTGGACAGCAGGACCACCGACCGCAAGGCCAAGGTCGCCGAGCGCCTGGCGCACCGCGGGTGCAACACCCGCAAGGGAGCGGTCAAGGTGGTCATCGCCTGGCCCGAGCACCTGTACGTCGTCGAACCCGCGCCGCTGATCACCGTCGCCGACCGGCTGGAGCGCAAGGGCGGCCGCGAGATGGTGGGCCGCTGCCCGACCAAGAAGGACGCCCAGGAGGCGGCGGACTGGCTGGTCGACCGCTTCTCCCGGCTGGTCCCCGGGCTGCCGGTGACCGCCGCGGTCGAGCCGGGCGGCGGTCAGTTCCTCATCACCCTGTCCACGGGCCGCCGCTGACCGGCGCCCACCCGCACGGCGCGGCGCTCATGCCACGGCGGTGACCGCCGTGAGCAACACCGCGGCGTCCTCCAGGGCGAGCAGACCGTGGCGCTCCTTGGGGATCACGCAGAGCTGCCCGGCCCGGAGCTCCTCGCCGCCGCCACCGGCCGTCAGCCGGACCCGGCCCCGCACCACCTGGAGCGTGGCCGCGGGGGGCGTGTTGTGCTCGTCCAGCTCCGCACCGGCGGCGAGCGCGATCACGCTCTGCCGCAGCGCACCGTCGTGCACGACCAGATGGGCGCTGCGGCCGTGCGGTGCGACGCGCGCGGCGGCCAGGTGCGCGTCCACCAGCGCGATGAGATCGTGCATGAGCGTGTTCCCTCGCTGAGCAGGCGGTCAGATCCGCTCCCGTCCGGAAGCCGCCCCCAGCTTCGCCGCTCCCACCACGGATCGCCGGACACGACGCGCGGGCTCCGATGGAAGACAGCGGCGAGCCGCTCGCGAGTGTCGACGGTGTCGACTCCGCGGGTGACGCGGGAGCATGGGTCGAGGTCCTGCGAGCGGCCGCCACCCCGCCGATCGGCGGGTACGGACCGGCCGGACGGCGGGTGCCCCTCGGTCCCGCACCCGGGCGATGATCAAGCAGACGAGGGCCGCCGCGCGCAGACGAAGTCGGAGGGAGAACGCAATGACTGACGCCGTGTCCGAACCGCTTCACGAGGGTCACGTACAGGAGTGGCACACCGAGGAGGGCTGGGGCGTGCTGGTCTCGCCGTCCCTGCCCGCACCGGTGTGGGCGCACTTCTCCAGCATCGCCGCCGAGGGATACCGGGAGCTGACGGTCGGACAGGCCGTCCGCTTCACCGCGGAGCGGGCCGCCCAGGACCGCTTCGCATGGCGGGCGGTGAGCGTGCGCGTCACCGGCGGCCCACTCGCGCAGGGGCCTGCCAAGGACGACGGATCCGGGTACTCGTCGGGTCTCGACATCACCTTCGACCGATGACCGATGACCGATGACCGATGACTGATGCCGGTGACCGATGACCGATGACCGACGCCGTGGCGCCCACGTCTGCTCGTTTCCCCTTCCTCCACCGAGAGTCCAAGGATTCAGATGTCGCTGTTGTCCGTTCGTAGATCCGCCCTGATAGCCGTGCCGGCGCTCGCGCTGGCCCTGCTCACCGGAGCCACCCCGGCCCATGCCGGGGTCAACCAGGGCAGCCACACCTTCAAGATGTCCACGCCCTCCTACCACCGGTCGGACGCGAACGGAACGTTCGACGGCCAGGTGAACATGGCGGGGAACGTCGGGCGCAACGCCCCGATGGCCTGGTCCTTCACCACTTCGCCCACGGTGCGAAAGATCGCCGTGGGGCCGATGAACTGCAAGGCCGGCCACATGCAGCTGCCCTACAGCGACTCGCACCCCGCCGTCGGCGTCGACTACCACTGGCACTCCACCGTTCCGAACAACCGGCACAACACGAACTACACGCTGTACGGAAACTGCACCTTCCGCGTCAAGGTGTCCGGGCGCATCGGCACGGCCAACCTCGGCTTCCGCTTCAACTACTCGCTGTTCGACGGCATCAGCAGGAGCGCCCGAGGAGGAGAGGCCCCCGTCCCCGAAGCGGACCCCGGCTACGCCTCGGACCTGCAGATCGCCTACGACCCCGCGTAAGCCGGGACGGCTCCGTACGGCCGGTCCATGTCGCACTGATCTGTGGCGCGGGACACACCGCATGGGTGGAACGCGCCATGGCGGGAATCCGTCGTACTCGGCGGCAGCTCCGCACGGGAACAAGGAACGGCATTGATTCGAGTAGCTGTCGTGGACGACGAGCCGCTGGTCCGTACCGGGCTGCGCGTGATCCTGAACTCCGCGGACGACCTGACCGTGGTGGTCGACTGCACCGGTGCGGGCGCCGTGGAACTCGTACGGACCCGGCGCGTGGACGTCGTACTGCTCGACGTCCGCATGCCGGTGGTGGACGGTCCGTCCGTGCTCCGCGAGCTGAAGCGACTGCCGGATCCACCGGTGGTGGCCATGCTGACGACGTTCGACTCGGACGACTACGTGGACACGGCGCTCCGCTCCGGCGCGGCCGGCTACTTGATGAAGAACTCGACGCCGGAGCACCTCATCCAGGCGGTGCGGACCCTGGCCGACGGCGGCCAGGTGCTCGCGCCCGAGGCGGCGAAGCGGGTGATCGCGGGCTACCTGGCCGCCGGTCGTGACGACGGGGCCGCGCGGCGCGTGCGCGCCCTGAGCGAGCGCGAGCGCCAGGTCCTGGGCCTGCTCGGCACCGGACTCAGCAATCGCGGCATCGCGGAGCGGCTGCACCTGGCCCACGGCACGGTCAAGGACCACGTGAGTTCCGTCCTGGCGAAGCTCGGCGGTCTCAACCGGGTGCAGGCGGCGGTGGTCGCCGACCGGGCGAACCTGCCCGCTGCCCGGTCGGACCTGCGGTGAGAGCGGCCGTCGCCGCGTGGCTGCACGGGCTGTGGGGTTGCACGGATCCGGGACGAGAAGGCGGTACCGGCGGCCCGCATCCGGTCGCCCTGGCCCTGCCGGTCGTCGTCGCGGTCCTGGACGGCATCGTGGCCAACGACATGCCCACGGACGCCGGAGTATGGGCCTCGATCGGCCTCGCCTCCGCCGGGCTGCTGTTGCGTCGGCACGTTCCCGAGGTGGCCCTGCTCGCCGGGCTGCCGGGGGTGTTCCTCGGCCATCTCTCCTTGGCTCCGCTGTTCGCCCTGTACTTCGTGGCATCGGTGCGCGGCCGCCTCCTCATCAGCGGGGCGGCCGCGGCACTGTCCACCCTCACCCTCCTCCTCTCCTACTACCTCGTCGACGCGTCGGCGATCGTCTTCCACTCCGAGACCGTCTTCCTGGTCCTGGAGGGCTGCCTGTGGCCCGTGGCCGCCCTCATGGCAGGCCACGCATCCCGGGCGTGGAAGGAGAGGCTGTGCGAGCTGCGCGAGGGGCGGCTCCGGGAGAACCGCATGCTGACCGAGCGGGTCCTGACCGGGGAACGCAACCGCCTGGCCCGCGAGATGCACGACGTGGTCGCGCACAAGGTGAGCCTGATCAGCCTGCAGGCCGGTGCGCTCCAGGTCGGCGGGCCGCAGGACGTCGACGTCCGGGACAGCGCCCGGCTGATCCACGAACTGGCGTCGCAGACCATCACCGAGCTGCACCACATGCTCGGGGTCCTGCGGGCCGCAGGCGGCTCGGATGCGGACGACGCCCCCCGCGCGCGGGTGGTGGACATCGGCGACCTCGTCCGTTCGAGCGGCGTAGCGGTCGATCTGCACCTGGCGGACGTACCGACCGACGTACCGGAAGCGGTGGAGAGGGCCGTCTACCGCACGGTGCAGGAGGCGCTGACCAACATCCGCAAACACGCGCCGGGCGCCCCCGCGAGGGTCCGGGTCGACCTCGTCGCCGCAGGTCTGCGGGTCGAGGTGAGCAACCCGCCCGGCGATCGGACCGCCCCGTCCCCGAACGTGCCGGGCGGCGGACGTGGCCTGGTCGGCCTGCGCGAACGCGCCCACCTCCTCGGCGGGGAGTTCCGCGCCGGATCCACTCCCCACGGCGGATTCGTGGTCCGCGCGCTCCTCCCCGTGGAACGAGCGACGAGCGACGCGACCGCCGGGGTATAGCCCGGCCACCGCCGGGAGGGCGCGTTCCCTCCCGTTCGGAGCCGATGCGGACCCCGCCGGTCGGCGGGTGCGAAGGGGCCGCCCGGCGGGTGTTCCGCCGACCTCGCCCGCGAGGACGATCAAGCCATGGAACCCACTCGCCACCCCGCGCTCCCCGCGAGGAGAAGCCTCGGTGACACGGTCGTGCGCCTGTCCCGACGATGTCGGAAGTCCGGCAGGGCCCGTCCGGTCGCCAGAGCCGCCGCGGCCCTCGTACTGGCCGCCCTCCCCGTCCTTCCCGCCTTCCCCGGGTCGCAGGAGGCTCGGGCGGCGACGGCCCCGTCGGGCATGCGCACGATCGTGCCGCAGCCGGCCGCGGTGCGCCCGGACGCGTCGACCTCCTTCGTGATCACTTCGACCACGCGCATTCACACCGATGCGGGGTCGAGCGCCGCGCGGACGATCGGCGATCAGCTTGCCGAGACCATGAGACCGTCCACGGGGTATCCGCTCCCGGTGACCCCCTCGTCCGCCGCTCCCTCGGGTGCCATCTCCTTCTTGCTCTCCGGAGCCGATCCTTCCGTCGGCGCGACCGGCTACCAGCTGGACGTCGGGGCGGACCGGGTCGTGATCCGCGCGCAGCAGCCCGAGGGCCTGTTCGCCGGAATGCAGACCCTGAGGCAACTGCTCCCGGCGCAGATCGAGTCGAAGAGCGTCCGGCAGGCTTCGTGGACGGTGCCCGGGGGCCAGGTGTTGGACCACCCGCGCTTCGCCCACCGCGGAACGATGCTCGACGTCGCACGTCACTTCTTCACCGTCGACGAGGTCAAGCGCCACATCGACAACCTCGCCCGCTACAAGATCAACTACCTGCACCTGCACCTGCACCTGCACCTGACCGATGATCAGGGCTGGCGCATCGCGATCAACGGCTGGCCGAACCTCACCGCCGTCGGAGCGTCGACCTCGGTCGGGGACGGTCCCGGCGGTTCCTACACGCAGGCCGACTACCAGCAGATCGTCGCCCACGCGGCGTCGCGCTACGTCACGATCGTCCCCGAGATCGACATGCCGGGCCATGTCCATGCCGCTCTTGCGTCGTACCCCGAGCTGAACTGCGACGGCAGGCCCCGGGCGCCCTACACCGGCACCGGCGTCGGCTTCAGCTCGCTGTGTCTGGGCCTGCCCGTCACCCGTACGTTCGTGGACGAGGTCGTCCGCCAGATCGCCGCCCTCACCCCGGGCCCCTACATCGGGATCGGCGGGGACGAAGCGGACGCGACCGTCCCGGCGGAGTACGCCGGGTTCATGGACTGGGCGCAGCGGACCGTCGCGAAGTACGGCAAGTCCGCCCTCGGATGGTACCAGATCGCGACTGCGCCGCTCCAGGCGTCCACGGTGGTGCAGTACTGGGGCGGCGCCGCGGCCGACGCCGCGACGACGGCCGCCGCCGCGCGCGGAACGGGCCTGATCATGTCCCCGGCCCAACGTGCCTACCTCGACCAGAAGTACGACCCGCGCACGGTGATCGGCCTGGCGTGGTCGGCGGACATCGACGTGCGGTCCGCCTACGACTGGGACCCGGCGACCTACCTGCCCGGCGTCCCCGCCGCTTCCGTCCGCGGGATCGAAGCACCCCTGTGGTCGGAGAGCGTCGGCACGGTGCAGGACATCGACTACCTGACCTTCCCCCGGCTGCCCGCCTATGCCGAACTCGGCTGGTCGCCCTCCGCCACCCACGACTTCACCGGGTTCTCGCAGCGCCTCGCCGCCCAGGGCCCCCGCTGGGACGCCCTGGGCATTCGCTACTACCGCTCCTCCCAGATCCCGTGGAGCGACGGTCCGTCCCCCACCGGACCCGAGGGACCGGTGACCTCCGGGATCGAGGGGAAGTGCCTGGACGTCCTCGGCGCCGACCGCGCCGACGGCACCCCGGTCGTGCTCTACGACTGCAACGGCACCCCGGCCCAACGCTGGGCCATCGGCAACGACGGCACCCTACGGGCCCTCGGCAAGTGCCTGGACGTAACGGCGGGAGCCACCGACGACGGGTCCAAGCTCCAGCTGCACACCTGCAACGGCACTTCCGCCCAGCAGTGGCGCTGGAACCCGGGACAAGGGGCGGGCATCGTGAACCCCGCGTCCGCCCGGTGCGTCGACGACCCCGCCGCGACCCGTGCGAACCGTACGCAGCTCCAGATCTACGCCTGCAACGGCACACGGGCACAGATCTGGCGACTCCCTTGAACACGCGGGAGCGATGAGGGCGACGGGGCCGCCCGAAACGCGGTGGCCCCGGTCGCGTGCATCACCGGCAGCGACCGGGGACGCGCCCGGGACCGGCCCGGGAGCCCGGCCGCTGTCCGAAGGGAAGGCCGGTACGTCTACCGCGTCGCGAGTTCGCGTACCGTCGCCATGTCGCTGAACGGCAGCAGTTCCTCCTGGACGATCTGGTAGGGCTCGCTGCCCTTGCCCGCGATCAGGACGACGTCGCCGAGCCCCGCGGCGGAGAGGGCGAAGGAGATGGCGCGGCGGCGGTCGGCGAACCGCTCGAAGGCGGCGCCGCTCGCGAGGAGGCCCGGGACGATCTGATCCATGATCGCCCGGGGGTCTTCGTTGCGGGGATTGTCCGACGTGAGGACACACAGGTCGGAGTAGGTGCCGGCGATCTCGCCCATCCGGGCGCGCTTCGTGGCGTCCCGGTCCCCGCCGCAGCCGAAGACCGTGACGATCCGGCCGGAGGCGAAGCCGCGGATCGTCGTCAGCACCTTCTCCAGCGAGTCCGGGGAGTGCGCGTAGTCCACGATGACGGACGTGCCGTCCGGGGTCTCGTACCGTTCGAACCTGCCCGGGATCGGCGGCAGTTGCGCGAGCGCGGCGACCAGTTCCACCAGATCGTGCCCGATGAGGTGGCAGGCCGCGACGGTGGCCAGTGCGTTGGAGACGGAGAACCGCCCGGGCACGGGGATCGTCACCGGATGCTTTTCGCCGCCGTGGTGGAGGGTGAAGCGGGTGCCGACGGCGTCCATGGAGAGGTCGGTGGCCCGGTAGTCCGCCTCCGCGTCGATGCCGTACGTGACGGTCGCGCCGGGCATCATCGCACGGATGCCGGCGCCGACCGGATCGTCGGCGTTCACCACCGCACGTCGGCAGAGCCCCTGGAACAGCAGCAGTTTGGCGTCACGGTAGTTCTCCATGGTGCCGTGGTCGTCCAGATGATCCTGCGTCAGGTTGGTGAACACCCCCACGTCGATGAAGGATTGGTCGAGACGGTGGGTCAGCAGGCCCATCGACGTCGCCTCGAGCGCGACGGTCCCGACGGCGCGGTCGCGCATGTACCCCAGCAGGTACTGGAAGTCCGGCGACTCCGGCGTGGTCAGTACCGACATCGGCATCGGGATCAGTTCGTCGCCGATCCGGCTGCCGCCCGTCCCGATGACCCCCACCTTGGCGTGCTCGGCGACCCGCAGCACCGACTCGACCATGGAGGAGACCGAGGTCTTCCCGTTGGTGCCGGTGACGGCCACCATCTTCATCTGGCGGCCCGGTTCCCCGTGGTAGCGGGAGGCGACGACCGCGGCCGCCTTGCGCGTGTCCGCGACGGCCACGACGCACGCGCCGCCCGCCGAGGCCCAGGTCGAGATCGGAAGGTGCGCCGCCGCGGAGTCGACGAGCACCGCCACCGCGCCGCGGGCGAGAGCCGGGCCGACGGACTCGGGGCCGCCGCCGCGATGACCGGGTACCGCGATGAACAGGGATCCCGGAGCGGCACGGTGGGCGTCGAAACAGGTGCCTCCGGTGATCCTCGTTTCCGGATCGCCCTCGATGACTTCATGATCGTGCCCGGCGAGCAGCTCGCTCAACTTCACAAGGGTCCTCTCGAAGATGCGCCGCTGCCGGTGGTCCGGCGGTCGACGCGCAGGCGGCGCCGCAGCGCCAAGGGGTGATGAAGGACGACAAAGTGGAGGGATGGGGCGAGGACCGTCGCCGTGCGGTGATAGGGGTGGGGTGAGGGCGGTCGCGCAGAAATGGTCCGCCTGCCGGGCGGAATGATCTGGGAAGCGCCGAAAGAAGCGCTGGGAAGCGCCGAAAGAAGTGCTGGGAAACGCCCGGAATCGCTAGCCGTGGCCGTGCAACGCGCGGCAGCGGATCGCCGGCGCGTTCACCGGGTCGACGTCCGTCGCGTCCGCGCCGGACGGGCGCAGGGCATGAGCGGCCCGGAACAGGCACTCCTCCACTGCGTATGTACGACCCATGTGTGCAGTGTACGTCCAGCGGCGGGGAACGAGCGCCCATCGTCGGACGGCGCCCCGGTAACCGGAGCCGGTGCCGACGCTGCCGCCCCGCCCCGGAAGGGGGCGGGGCGGGGCGGTCGGCCGATGGTCAGCTGCGGGACGCGCCCGTGCCGACGGGGAGGGGTCGGCCGACGCCTCGGACGCCGACGGCCAGCGCCCAGATCAGGAGGGGGAAGGCGGCCACCCGTTCCATGCCGCCCATGCCGAGACCGAGGTAGTGGTGGGAGAGGAACAGCCCGAGGGCCGCGACCGCCGCCGCTCCCAACAGGCCGGTGCCCCACCGGAGAGGGGTCGGCACGTGCGCCGCGAGGCCGAGCCCCGCCAGGACGAGGCCGATGTTGCCCGTCGCCATGATGAGGAGGGCGCCCAGGACGTGCTGGTTCTCGTTGACGTCCGCGGGTGCCAGGCCCACCAGTACGAATCCCGCGCCGGCGCCGGCGAGCAGCAGCCGCGCGGCGATGGCGGCCGGGCCCCTGCGCCACAGGGAGCTGCCGGTCAGGGCGCAACCGAGTACGAGCAGCACTCCCAGGGCGACGAACGAGACGTTCATCAGGCCGTGCTCCGGGGAGCAGACGTAGCGGGCCTCGGGCTCTGCCTGCAGGGCGCAGTGGGCGTTGCCCAAGTCGCTGATGTTGTTCCGCGCCCAGCTGTAGGGTCTGGCCCAAGCGGACTGGGCGATCCCGTGCACGACGAAGAACTGCACCACGCCCACGATCCATGCCGAGTACCCGATTCGGACTCTCATTCGTCCACCTTCTTCCGTACGCGTGTTCCGTACGGACAGCCGATCACGCGGAGTCGGGCCGGGGCACTCCGAGGAGCCCCCTGCGGCTGGGTGGGGAAACCCCCACCCCGGTGGGCGGTTGGCGGCGAGCAGGTCGGCGGGTGGGCAGGTGGGCAGGTGGGCGGATCGGCGGGTCAGGAGGTCCGGGCGGCATCCGCGCCGGGGGAGGGGAGTGCCTCCGCATCCTGTTCCTTGAGGTGGATGTCCAAGGCGGCGTTCAGATCGGCGACGAAAGCCTCGAACTGGTCGAGGAGTTGGGGTGGGTACGTCGACATCGCCGCGTCGAGGCGGTGGGCGACCGGGTCGAAGAACTCCTGCGCCCGTGCCTGGATTTGCCCTCCACCGCGCAGGGTGACGATGCGCCGATCGGTGTGTTCGCGGGCCCGGGTGATGTGTCCGGCGGCTTCGAGGCGGTTCAGCAGCGCGGTGGTCGCTCCTGTGGACAGGGAGATCCGCTCGCTGAGCCGTGCCGGTGACAGGGGGGTGCCGCGCTCCTCGGCGGCGGTGATCTGGAGCACCGCGATGGCGTCCGTGGAGTGCAGGCCGAGCCAGGCGGCGAAGCGGCGGCCGAGTTCCGTGTAGTGAGCGCCGTAGGCCCTCAGCGCATCCGTCAGCCGCTCGCGCTGCTCCGCGACGTCGTCGCGCTTCGCCTTTTCCACGGGACCCTCCACCCTTGTCGTCCGCTGCGCGGCCGCGTCGGCATTCCAGGTTGACAACCTACCTCCACCATTTTACCTTCACCGTGGAATTACTTCACCATGGAGGTATCTGTTGTCCGCCCCCGCCCCCGCCCCCGCCCCCGCCCCCACCCCCGCCCCTGCTCCCGTGCCCCACCCCGTCCCCACCTCGGACAGGACCGCCGAGCCCTACCATTGGCGATGGTTGGTCCTGGCCGTCATGATCACGGCCGAGATCATGGACCTCCTGGACGCCTCGATCGTCAACGTCGCCGGACCGGACCTGGAGGAATCCCTCGGCGCCGGCCCCGTGGGGCTCCAGTGGGTGATCGGTGGTTACGCCCTCACCCTGGGCGCCGGGCTGGTCCTCGGCGGCCGGCTCGGCGACCGGTACGGCCGCCGCCGGATGTTCCTGATCGGCCTGGCCGCCTTCACCGTGAGCTCGCTGCTGTGCGCGCTCGCGCCGAACATCGAGTCGTTGATCGCCTTCCGTCTGCTGCAGGGCACCGCCGGGGCGATGCTGCTGCCCCAGGGCCTGGGCCTGCTGCGGGAGAACTTCTCGGGCCCCGAGCTCACCAAGGTCTTCGCGATCTTCGGGCCCGTCCTGGGTCTGGGCGGCATCGTCGGCCCGGTCCTGGGCGGCTTCCTCATCGAGGGCGACTTCTTCGGCCTCGGCTGGCGGTCGGTGTTCCTGATCAACCTGCCGATCGGCATCGCGGCCCTGATCGTCGCGGCGAAGTTCGTGCCCGACAGGGCCGGCAGCCGCACCGTACGGGTCGACGTCCCCGGCGCCGCCCTGATCGTGGCCGCGTGCGCCCTGCTCGTGCTGCCGCTGAACCAGGGCCAGGAGGACGGCTGGCCGCTGTGGACGTGGCTGAGCATGGCGGCGTCGGTGGCCGGATTCGCCCTGTTCGCCCTGCAACAGCGCCGAACGGCCGCCGCGGGCCGCGAACCGTTGGTGACCCCCGCCCTGCTCCGCAAGCCCGCCTTCACCGTCGGGCTCGGTGGCATCGCCCTGTTCTTCGGCGGAATGATCGGCACCCAACTCGTCCTGACCCTCTACCTCCAGATCGGCCGTCAGTTCACGGCCGGCGAGGCCGGGCTCGGCAACCTGCCCCTCGCGGTGGGCACGGCCATCGGCGGCGCCATCAGCGGCGCCTTCCTCGTGAACAGGATCGGCCGCGGAGTGCTCCAGATCGGACCGCTGGTCCAGCTCGCGGGTGCGGCCGTGCTGTGGTTCGAACTCGACGGCCTCGACACCGCCTCGTTCTCCATCTGGGACGTCGTTCCCGGTACGACGCTCGCGGGCATCGGCGCGGGCATGGTGATCGCCGCCCTGTTCAGCTTCATCCTCGCCGCCGTCGACGACCACGAGATCGGCTCCGCGTCCGGAGTCCTGACCGCGGTCCAGGCCGTCGGCGGTTCCATCGGGGTCGCGGTCTTCGGCTCGGTCTTCTTCGACCGTGCCGAGGCCGGTGACTTCACCGCAGGCTTCCACCACGCCCTGATCGTCCAGGCGTGCCTACTGCTGGCGTTCCTCGCCATCACCTTCCTCCTGCCCAGGAACTCCCGCCCCGACGAGGAACAACACGGCATCCCCCCGACCGCCCCCGCCGCCCCCGACCCGAAGGGCCTCACCGTCTGACACCGGATCAGGAATCCAGGAGCCCGGTTGGGTGGTCAGGAGTGCCGCGCCGCGCCGCAGCGCCTCGCCCGCGCGCGCCCGGGCGGTGGTCAGCTCGGCGAAGTCACCGGTCCGTTGCCAGGTGACATCGAGTGCGTCGGCGAAGAGGCCGAATCCTTTGGCTGCGTAGGTGCTAGCGAAGAGCGAATGTCGGTGGTCCCTGGCACCGGTTCGCCGTCGGAAGGATCAGAAATGTCGACGGGAAGCAGTAGCGCCTGAGAGCGGTGTGGCCGGTATCGGGTGAACACTGGGAGCAGGAAGGGGGCTGGGTTCGTAACGCCGTGGAACGGCAAGTGATCAAGGATATCGGTGCCGTCAAACCCTGCTGGCATGACCGAGCTGCTGTCCGGTATCTACGCGGTGGGCGAGCGAGGAGAAATCTGGATGCGCCGGTTCCTGAAGGGTGAGCTGCCACCAGAAGGCGAGATCGCGAAGGCTGAGGGCTTCCTCACCGGCCCGGGATCCGTCGAGGACCTCGAGCGCTTCTTCTACGACTGAAAGGCCGTCGCTTCGTCGTCACCGCCGTGCCCAGATGAGGATGGCGGCGAGGTGGAGCGCAGCCTGGTAGGCGATGGCGAGCTTGTCCGTTCGCATGGCCAGGCCGCGTCACTGCTTCAGCCGGTTGATGCATCGCTCGACCGCGTTACGTTGCCCATTCGCCTCGGCCTCGAAAGCCGATGGACGACCGCCGCGCGGCCTCGCCGTAGACGGTGGCCGATCTGGTCGGAGGGCTGAGGGATGACAGCACGGATTCCACGTCGGCGGAGTTGACTGCGGATCGCGCGGGATGAATACGCGCGGTCCGCCAACACGGCATCGGGCCGGGTCTTCGGTCTGCCGGGCCCGTTTCGCGGGACACGGATGCCGGCCATGACGGTCCCGGAGGCTGGGGTGTCGCCCGGCTAGCCCGCGGTAACGCGGAGGGCCAGGGGTCGCGCATGGTCGTCGGGCTCGACCCGGTCTGGAGCCCCCTTCTCATGGCTCCGGCAGCGTGCTGGTGAGCCCGGTAGACGGTGGAGTCCACCGATACGGTCCGTGGTCGGCGGTGATCGGCCCACCGTCGACCACGGACCGGACCGGCCGGCATCAGTGGCTCGATCCGGTCCCACATCGCATCGTTGATCACTAACCGGATGGATGCATCTGATCAACCGATCAGCGAGACACGCTCCAGCGCCAAACGCCTTCGGCTCGCTGCGCTGCCCCCGCGAGCTCCAGCACCCCTGGGAACTCCATCGGTCGAGTGCTGCTTTCAGGGGTGTTCAGACTGGGCGAAGAGCCTGCTGGCGACGGGCCCCAGGGCAGTGCCGTAGCTGTAGTCGGCGTCGCTGCTGACGTTCACGGCGACCACGGTCCCCATGCCCGCCGGATCGAGGTCGACGATGTACGGGCCCCCACTGGATCCGACGCCCATGAGACAGGGAATCCGGAAGAATTGCGGCGCGTCCCTCGGCCGCGTGCCGCGCCCTTCGCAATGGAGGACCCGGCTGGTGTAGGGGTACCCGAACTGGTGGGTCGGGCTTCCTGGTTTCGTACCGAAGGCGATCTTTTGTGCTCCGACCACCGCGGAGACGGTCCGCCCATCTGCGGCGGGGTTCATCTCCAGCATCGCGACGTCGTTGCCGTCGGCCTGCCAGTCCTCGGCCATGTGCACCCTGCGTACGGTGAACCCCCCGTGGGGGCTCTGTCCGTCCCGATAGCCCGGAACGAAGTACAGGTTCTTGTCCCATGTCGCGGTTTGTGAGGACCCATCGGGCAGGCTCGTGCGCACGCAATGGGCTGCGGTCACGACCGTGTTCGTGCCCACGACCGTCGCAGTGCAGGCTGCGTCTTGCCCGCCCGTGACGTAGATGCGGCCGACGGTGCGGGCGATGACACCGCCCTTGTCCCATTCCGGCTGCACAAAGGCATTGGACCGTTCGGTCATCGCCATCCCGGCGATCCCCTGGCTTTTCCAGTACTGCTCGACGTGCTGCTGCTCGGTGGCGTTGAGAGCCGCCTCATGAGCCGTGATCTTCAGCTCTGCCGGCCCGGCCCCGGTCGTCTTCGTCGAGTCCAGTCCGCATCCAGCGACCCCCATGAGCAGCGCTCCAACTGCTGCCCAACTCCGAGCTCGTGCGATAGTGGTCATTTCTTTCTCCCCCAAAGTCAGGGCAGGGTACTTCAAGGCGCTGACCAGCCCGAACGCCGGGTCTCCGTTCTTGCCTGCCCGACGACGGACAGGGGAACCTGCCCCGAAACCACAGCGACCGGCTGGACCGGAACCCCGTCCCACAGCGCGCGAGGTGACCATAGGCAAGTGCCGAAGTGCTTCCGAAACTCTGCAACATCGTTTCTCTCGGCGTCAGACCGTTCTCGCCACTGACCAACAATCGCTGTTGGATCTCGGTGACAAAGCCAACTCTTCGACGGCCACCGCGGTGAGCGGGCGCGGTGTGGGAGACCCCGGCCCGGCGGGCCAGGTCGCGCAGGCTGACCGCGGAGGCGCCGGTTTCCTCGATGGCCTCGACGGCTGCGGTCAGGAGCGCGCGGCGGAGATCGCCGTGGTGGTAGCTCTGGTGGCTCCCGCGATCGTGCTCGTCACCGGTTGGATCCTGGCCCGCCTCGCCGAGTTGCTCGGCCTCTCCGTCCTGGACGGCTGGCAGCCCGCGCTGTGCGTCGCGTTGGCCCTGATGTTCACGCTCACCGGAGTCGCCCACTTCACCGGGCGCCGAGCCGAGATGATCGCGATGGTCCCGCCCACGCTGCCTGCCTCGGGCGGACCTCCTGGTCACGGCCACGGGACTCCTCGAACTGGCCGGAGCAGGTGGCCCGCTGCCCCCCGAACACGCCCTCGCCGCTGACCGACCGCTGCCTCGCGCCCACTTCGACGACCACCGCCACCTGCTCGCAGGCCGGTACCCGGCGCGCGAGACGCCCCGCACGGGTCAGGAGGGGCCGGAGGCTCGAGACCGGGCGCGTCAACTGCTCCGTGCGGGGCAGGAGCGCGGCATGAGCCTTCTGCTGATGTTCTTACTGCCGCTCGGACTCGCACTCGTCCTGCTGGCCACGGGCGAATCCCGCCACCACGGCCGCCATCGGGGCGGGCGCTGATCCACCCGGCTCTGACTCCTCTGGTCTTGCTGCACGGAGCGGGAGTACGAGCGGTGAAGAGGTGTGATGCAGCCGCTCCAGGGCGGAAACCGAGATCGCCACGCCCGACGCCCGACGCCCTGCGTGCGGCCCTGCGGCATTGGCTCGACCCGGGCGAGGACCAGCATCCGGGCCGGATCCGGACCAGTTGGGGGTACAGGAGCCGGAACGGGGGCGAGGACGGGAGTGGGACGGGCAGAGTTTCCTCACCGACTCGCCCGCCGGCAGGACCTGTCCGACGTCCGCGCCCTCGTACCGACCCTCGTCGACCGCACCGAGGAGGCGCTCGAGGCGGCTCTCCGGCGTGCGTCGACTTCGACGGTCTCGGTCGGATCGCCGAAAGCGGCGCTGTCCGGTCTGTCCCAGCGCTCTGGTCGGGAAGGCACTCCGCGGTGTGGCCGTGCTGATGGCGGGGACCTGGAGCGGCTGTGAACGGCCTGACCCCCGGCCGCCCCTCCTGCGAGGAGGTGCGACCGGGGACCGGGGAACGCAGGCCCACGGCGGTGCGGCCGTGATGGGGGCCTCAGCCAGTGGGGCGGCGGTGGCGTCCTGCCCCCGCGACGAAGGCGGCGCCCAACGCGAGCGCTGCCCCCGCACCTCCGAGTGCCCAGTTGGTAGCGGCGTCAGTGCCCGTTTCGGCGAGCTGCCCCCCCGAACCACCGGTGCCTACGTGCCCGTTGCCCGTGCTGTCGCCGGGCGTGGTGGGAACCGGGGGGGTGGTGGGCTTGGTTCCGCCGTCGGGCTTGGGGTGGTTGCCGTCGGGCAAGGGGGTCTGGCCCGAGTCGGCGGCGGTCACCTTCGACGTCTGCTGCGGGCCCTCGGAATGCACCGAACCCTCACCCCAGCCGTTGTATCCGGTCGTGCGCAGCGAGATCTCGTGCGCAGGGGTCTTCGCGCCGAACTTCATGCGGAGCTTGAGGTCGAAGGCCTCGTTCTTCCCGATGTCCACGGTGGCCAGGCCGTGGACCCAGACCTCGTCGGAACCATCGGACAGGACGGGGTGCCAGCCCCACGTGCCGGTAGCGTCCGGGCCGTACACCTCCAGTTTGATGTCGTCCTGCTGGAAGGTTCCGTTCTTTACGAACAGGACCAGATCGAGCTGGTAGTCGTCGATCGCCGCGTTTCCGGAGTTGTCGACGCGCAAGGAGAAATCGGTCCAGTTCCCGCCGGCCTTGAAGCCGCCCTGGGGCAGGCCCGTCAGCCCGAGCTTGGGACCCACTGCAACGGGGGTCTCCGAACCCCCGCCTCCGGTGGATGCTTCGCCGACGCGGCTGTCGAACCAGGTGAAGGACGACGTCACCCGGCCCGATCCGTCGTGTCCCTCGCCACCCACGTACAACTCGAGGGGCGCGGCGGGAGTGTCGGCCGTGAACTGGATCCGTACGTCGACCGAGTAGACCTGTTCCGTGGCGACGTCACGCGGGCCGAGTTCGATCTCGTAGACGGTTTCGCCGCGATCCAGCCGCAGCGCGACCGGCTTCCAGGAGCCATCGGCCCCGCGTACTTCGGCCCTGATGTGTCCGGCTTTGACGATTCCGTGGTACTCGCTGATGCCGACGCTCGGGACGAAGCCGTCCACCGGCAGGCCACCCCGATTGTCGACCGTCACGGTCAGAGGCGTCCACGCCCCGCCCGGCGCGAAGGCGCTCGGAACACCGGTCGCCGAGACCTTCGGGCCGTCCATGCGGAACCGCGGCGCGGCCGCCTTCTGCTCACTTGCCGGGACAGTCGACGTCCCGGCGCCCGGTGCGGCCACCGTTGCATCCGCAGCCTGGGCCTCGCTTTGCGGTGCGGCGTCCGGCACGGTGACAGGAGGCTTGTCCTGAGCCATCGCCGGTGCGGCAGCCACCATCGTCGGGCCCACCACAGCAGTGGCGGCCAAGACGGCCATACGCTTGAGCTTCATACTTCATCCCCCCACATTGGTTCCCGGGTGCGAAGACGCCCCCGGCCCTCCCCAAGATTTTTTTGAACCTGCTCAGATTAATGGTACGGACCACGGATCCCAGCGGTCGTAAGATCACAGTCAGATCTCATCAGGGGCCCGATGTCGAGTGCCGCTGCGTTGGCGGCGTCGTTGCGCCCCGCGGTCGGACGGCTGGTGCCCCTGTCCCTGTTCGGATGGCCAGGGCTGCGTCGGCCGAGGTGATCCTCAGGGTCTGGCGCCTCCGGCGGGGGACACGGAATCCGCGCTGGTCTCGGCGTGCGTGACAGCCATGGCGCCACCGATCATCCGCACCGGCCTTGCAGTGGGCAGCCGCAGGACCGGGCGCGCGCCACGCCCGGAGCCGTTCGTACGCTGCCGTGGGCGTACCGGCGGGCGTCGCCGACCAGGTCGGTGAGAGTATCGCCCGCAGCCGGATGGTCAGCGTCGCCGCGACGCCTCTGCCCGTCCTGACGGTCGGTCAACGGGGAGTGCCCGTCCGGACGCCCCGGATCCGTGGGCCCGCCCGCAGCCGGTAGCGCGGGGTCAGGGGGAAGGCCCTGAAGTTCCCCTCCAGGACCGTCCGCACCGCGCGGGTGTAGCCCTTGAGGTCCGGGTAGCGGTCGTCGAGGTACTCGGCGAGCCGCAGGACCTCCAGGCCTTCGCGGTTCTGCCGGGCCATGACCTCCGTACAGGCCTCCTGAAGGGTGAGCCCGCCTTCCCCGTGCAGGATCAGCGCGAGGTTGCAGGGGCCGCCGCCCTCGATGTCCCGCTCCAGCCCCATCACGTCGTTGCCCCACACCGCCGCGTACGTGGCGGCCTGGCGGAAGCGCCTCACCTCCAACAGGTCCTGGCGATCCGGTGGGACGTCGACGTCGCCGAGGAGCGCGGCCAGCTCGAACATCATGTTTCCGGCGCCCAGGAACTCCCGTTGGAAGAGGAACGTGGTGCGGTCCACCGGCCAGGTGGCCGATGCCGCGAGTTCCCGCGCGTACCACTCGCAGGCGTCGAAGTACTCCTTGAGGAAGCCGATGAACACCCCCTTGCGCGCGTGCCACCGGGGGAGGTGCGCGCAGTACAGCGCGATCACCTCCCGAAGGAGGCCGAAGACGACCTTGAGGCGCGGCTGGTCCGGGTCGCCCGCGTCGCCCGGGTCGCCCGCGTCGCCCGGGTCGACATCGGGAGAACGGTCGGAACGGAACGCCCGGAGGATGGTCGCGTTGAGCTCGTCGAGGGCCCGGACGCGCTCGGCGGCCGAGGGATCGTGCGCCCATCGCGCGTCGTCGACGCCGTCGTCGTGGAGGAACAGGGCGGTGTTGAGCATCGTCGAGGCGATCATCGACGGGGTGTCGAGCCGCAGGTGGGGGAAGGCGTGCGCGGTCCACAGCGCGGAGGTGCGCGCGACGGGCTCCGCGTGGGCGAGCTGCTCGGGCGCGACGGCCCGCACCACGTCGAGGCATGCCGCGGTGACCGAGTCCACCGCGGAGAGGTCGGGATCGGGATACTCACCGGCGCGGGTACCGCACACCGCGTTGTAGGCCAGGTTCGCCTTCTCGCCGGCCAGGACGACCGGGGCGGACTCGAAACCGATCGCGATCGGCGTGTCCGACGTCATGGCTCCGTCGAAGAACGTGAGCTGGGCGTGCACCACTGTTCACCCCTTCCCGCTGGACGGCCGTGGGTGTGCCGACGCTCGCGCGGAGCGGTACGTCGCGCCCTTCATGAGGACGGCGACCGCGGCGAACCAGATCCAGGCCAGGCAGTTGGGGAGCCCGCTCAGCCAGCCGCTGGGGGCGAAGGGGCCCCGATCCACGAACAGGGCCGCGGTCCCCAGGAGGTTGACCACCCCGAGGAGGGCGGCGCTGCGGACGGTCCACGGGGGGAACAGCCCGGCGGAGCGGACGGCGGCCGCCGCGCAGAGCATCAACACGCCCAGCGCCGTCTGGGCGGAGAGCCAGAAACCGATGCTCACCTCGAACGAGAGCCTGACCAGGTCGGGCGCCGCGAAGTGGCTCTCGGAGGACCCGGCGGTGGACGCCGCGACCCAGAACACGCCGGCGGCGAAGAATCCGCCGGTCCACACGAGGGCCATCGGCGTCAGGGCGTGCACAGCGGTACCGCCGCGACCTCCCGGGCCCCCCAGGAGCCGGGTGAGGTCGATGGTGAGCCAGACCAGCACGAGGGCGTAGACATTGCCCACGAGGGCCAGCCAGATCGAGGTCGTCCGGTTCTCGGCGAACCAACGCACGATGAAATCGGTCGAGTCGTACCACTGGGGATAGGTGTGCCAGCCGTTCTGCCGGACCAGCACGACGGCGATGCCGGTGAACAGCAGCAGCGTTCCCGGCGCCGCCCAGGCGGCCGCTCGCGCGGCGGCGATACGAGTCATGTCGAGGCCCCCAACTTCCTCTCGTTCTGCCGGTGATCGGTGCGCCCTCAGGTCCTGCGGGTGGCGTCCATGCGGAGTGCGTGGGGCCGCAGTGCGGCGGTCGCGGCGGGCCGGACGCGTCGGCCCGGTGGGAGGGTCAGGCGCCAGCGGCCGACGATGCTGGCGAGCGCGAGGGTGGCGGCGGTCATCGCGAAGGAGTCGCCGATGCACTTGCGGGAGCCCGCTCCGAAGGCGATCGAGGCCCGGCGCACGGGCCGCGGCGTGGCGTCGCCGAGCCAACGGTCGGGGTCGAAGCGCCCCGGTTCGGGGAAGAGGTCGGCGCGGGTGTGGATCAGGTACGGGCTGTACACCACGGTCGTGCCGGCCGTGAGGGACTGCCCGCCGAGGCGGGTGTCCGCGGTGACGGTGCGGGTGAGCATCCAGGTGGGCGGGTAGAGCCGCAGGGTTTCGGTGACGACCCGGTCCGTCAGCTCCAGGTGCGGCAGATCGGCCCAGGTCGCGATCCGGCCCCCCAGCACGGCGTCGACCTCGGTACGCAGCCGCTCCTCGACGTCCGGGTGGCGGGCCAGCGCGTACAGGGCCCAGCTCAGCGTGGTGGCGGTGGTCTCGATGCCGGCCGCCAGCATGGTGACGATCTGGTCGTGGATCTCGGTGTCGCTGAGCGGCCGCCCGGCGTCGTCCCGGGCCGCGAGCAGTTCCGAGACCATGTCGCGGTGTTCCTCCCCGCTGCGCCGGTACTCCCTCACGGCGCCGTCCACGGCGGCGTGGATGCGGTCCAGCGCCCGCTGGTAGCGGCGGTTGCCCGCGGTGGGCAGTCGGCTCAGGCTCGCGGGCAGGAGGAGGCGCACGTACATGGCGTGCAGGATGGTGGCCAACGACTCCTCCACGAGGGTGGAGGCCGGGCCGACGGAGTCGGAGGCGAACAGGGTCCGGGCCAGGATCCGGCTGACGAGCGTGTGCATGCGGGCGGGAACGTCGATGACCGTGCCGTCGCGCCAGCCGTCGAGGTGCTCGGCGATCTGCTCCGACATGACCTGTGCGTACACGGGCATCCGGGCCCGGCGGAAGGCGGGTTGGAGCAGGAGCCGCTGGCGTCGGTGGTCCTGGTGCGGGCAGGTCAGCACACCGTTGCCGAGGATCTGGCGGCCTTCGTCGAAGAGGGCGCCGCCCTTGTCGAAGGTGCGGTCGTCGAAGAGGACCTGCCGGGTCAGGTCGGGGTCGCATATCACCCATGCCCACCAGGGGCCGATCTGGATCCGGACCAGGTCGCCGTGGTCCGGCAGCGAGGAGACGAACTCCAACAGCCCCTTGCGGAGCTTCAACGCGTGGCCGATCAGGGGCAGTCGACCGGGGGCGGTCACCACCGTCCACGCACCGGAAGAAGCGGTCATGGCCTCTGCGACCTCCTCGTCGACTTCCTCGGACCGCCCGGGGCACGGCGGACCGCGCCCGGCAGCGGGCACGGGCGGAGCGCCCTTCGGCAGGGCGTCCTTCGGCCGGGCGTCACGAGGCGCGCTCCACGGCCGCGGCGGCGATGCGCCGCAGGGCGGCCAGCGAGCAGGGCGCGAGCGGAACGTCCTCCAGCGCGGCCAGGGCCCGTCCGTGCCGTGCGCCGATCATGGCCTCGACGGTGGCTCGGGCCCCGGTGGCCTCCAACACCCGCCGTACCCGGGCGGCGCCGTCCGGATCGAGGTCCGGGCTGCCGACCAGCCGGTCGAGAAGGTTCCGCTGGGCGGCGTCGGCGCGTTGCGCGGCGAGGGCGAGCAGGACCGTGTGCCGACCCCCGCGCAGGTCGTCCAGGACCGGTTTTCCGGTGGTGGCGGGGGCGCCGAAGACACCGAGGAGGTCGTCGCGCAGCTGGAAGGCTTCCCCCAGCGGCAGTGCGAACCGGGACAGCGCCGCCAGCAGCGCCCCGTCGGCGCCGGCGAGGGCGGCACCGATGTGCAGCGGGCGCTCGACGGTGTACTTCGCGGTCTTGTAGCGCGCGGTCTTCAGCGCCCGTGCGACGCCGGGGGCGGGACGTCCGGAGGCGGTGACGTCCAGGTACTGGCCGTACACCACCTCGCTGCGCATGACGTCGATCAGCGGGAGCACCGCGCCGAACTGGCGCGGTGTCAGACCGGCGGTGTGCAGCAGTTCGTCCGACCAGGCCAGCGCCAGGTCGCCGATGAGGATCGCAGCGCCCGCTCCCGCCCGCTCGGCCGCCGGGCCGCCGCGGTCGTCCCCGTACCGCACGGCGAGGCGGCGGTGGATCGTGGGGGCGCCGCGGCGACTGTCGCTCTCGTCCATGATGTCGTCGTGGATCAGGCAGAAGGCGTGGAACATCTCCAGCGAGGCCGCCACCCGCACCACGGGGTCGAGGTCCCCCTGGGCACCGGCGGCCTGCCAGCCGGTCACGCACAGCAGGGACCGCAGCCGCTTTCCTCCGGAGGCCATGAAGTCGCGCAGGCACTGCGTCACCTCGCCGGGCATTCCCCACTCGGCGGCGATGCGCGCCTTGTCCGCCAGGAACCGGTCCACCACCGCGGTCACCTGCGCGCGCACGGTGGCGGCACCGGGCAGCTCGACGGCGGCCGAGGTCATGCCGCCTCCCCCGCGCGGACCGTCACAGGTGCGGTGCGCGAGGTCACCGTCCCCGTCCGGCGGGACGGGTGGACGGTCGGCGAACCGGGTCCACGACACGCGGGGGCATCGTCATACCGACACTAGAAATCAGACGGCGGAGCGACGAACAGGCGTACGCGCAGGGCGCACGGGCGCACTGCGGGGCGCCCGTCCGCCGCGGCCGAGGGCGGCGCGGGCCGCCCCCGGAACGGTCCGGCGCGGGCGCACTCCTCACCCGGAGCGGACCCGGTCCAGCGGCGCCGGGAGCGCCGCCGGGGCGCGGTTCCACCGCATCCGGGACCACGGCAGGGCCAGTCGGCCCTGGTCGGACACCTCGCGCGGGGCGAAGTGCGCGATCGGCGCGACCTCGCGGTGGCGGGCGTAGACGGTGTCGACGTAGCGGTGTCCGGTGTCGGCGGCGATGAAGAGGACCGTCCGCTCGGGGGAGCGCTCGCGTTCGTGACGGGCGGCGAGGTAGCCCGCGCCGGTCGACAGGCCGGCGAAGACGGCGTGCCGCCGCAGCAGGTCGACGCTGCCGGCCAGCGCGGCGTCGAAGGAGACCCAGTGCAGGACGTCGTACAGCTCGTGGGAGACGTTCCCGAAGGGGATGGAGCTGCCGATCCCGGCGATGATGATCTCCGGATCGAGGACGTGTTCGGCGCCGAAGGTGACGCTGCCGTAGGGCTGGACCCCGACGAGTTCCACATCGGCCTCCCCGTTCGCGGGGCCGTCGGTGCCCGTGCGCAGGTAGCGGGCCAGGGCTCCCGTGGAGGCGCCCGAGCCGACCCCGCCGACGAGGGTCAGCCCGTCCGCTCCGGTCGCCTCCCGGATCCGGTCGGCGACCGCCCGGTAGCCGAGGTAGTGGATGTCGTCGTGGTACTGCCGCATCCAGTGGTACTCGGGGTGTTCGGCGAGGATCTCGTGGATCCGCTCGACCCGCCGCTTCTGGTCGAGTTTGAGGTCGTCGCACGGTTCCATCTGCGTGAGCGTCGCCCCGAGTACGGCGAGCTGGGTGCGCAGCGTGTGGTCCACCGTGGTGGAGCCGACGATGTGGCAGTGCATGCCGTGCCGGTGGCAGGCCAGGGCGAGGGCGTAGGCGTAGATGCCGCTGGAGCTGTCCAGCAGGGTGTCACCGCGGCGCACGACTCCGGTGTCGAGCAGGTGTCCCACGGCGGCGAGGGCGGAGACCACCTTCATCGTCTCAAAGCGCAGGCAGACGAGCCGGTCGTCGAGGCGCACCAGGTCGGGCCTGCCGATCGATTCCGCGATGTGCTGGTCCATTGAGGATCTCCTTGGTGGTGGCGCAGGTCGTGAAGGTACGAGTGGCGGGAATCGCCCGGGCGTCCAGGGCGCGCAGGCAGCTGCGCACCCGGTGGCGCAGGCCGGGCGCGGCCGGGTCGAAGAGGACCCCCGCCACCGACCCGCTGTGCGCGATCTGGACGCCCGCCGCCCCCACCCGCCGGGCGACGGCGCACAGTGCGTCGAACTCGGGGTGGCCGAGGACCTGTTGGCCGCGCCGGGCACTGGCGGTGGCGACCTGGCCGAGCAGCCGTACGTCACCGGTGGCCACGGCCCGGCGCAGCAGCCCGCGCAAGCGCTCCCACGCCCGCACGTCGTCGTCGCCGGGCTCGGGCACCGGCAGGGCCAGGGTGTCCACGGGCGCGCCCCCGCCCAGCGCGCAGCCCACGACGACCAGCGGCGGCAGCCGCGGGCCGAGCACCTCCAGGACCCTGCCCTCCCGCTGCGCGAAGAGCACCGGGCGCTCGTCCAACATCAGCGGATCGCAGGCCAGTTCCGCGCGCACGGCCAGCCGGGCGACCGTTTCGGGGGGCAGTCGCAGCCCGTACGCGTCCGCGACCGCGCGCACGGCGGCGATCACATCGCTGGTCGAGCTGCCCATGCCGAGCCCCACCGGCACGTCACCGGCGAGCCGCAACTCCCCGCCGCAGGGCGGGCGGCCGGATCGCCGCGCACATTCCGCCACCGCGAGGCCCGCGGCCCCCGCGGCTTTCGTACGGTCGGCCGGTACGACGGTCAGCGCCCCGGGTTCGGTGCCGGGACGGCGGACGAAGGTGGCGTGGCTGCCGGGACCGGCCATGGGGAGGGTGACCAGCCCGGCGCACCGGCGTCCCGAGCCGTCGAGGAAGACGCCCTGGAGGATCTCGCCGTGGTGGCAGGGGGCGTACCCGGCCCCGGTGTGCGGGTCGCCGCCGCCGGGCGCCGCCGGGCGTGGGACGCGGATCATGCGCGGCCCACCGCCCGGTAGCGGTACAGGACGCTTTCCTCGGCGCTGAACTGGGAGAACGGGAACGGCTCCGCCGACACGGCGCTCACGCCCGAGCCGAGGAAGGCGCGGGCCACGGCGCTCCCGGTCTGCGCGTAGACGATCAGCGGGATGCGTCGGGACCGGCAGCGTTCCAGGACGGTGTCGAACGAGCCGTTGCTCAGGGTCATCCCGGTGGCGACGACGGCCTCGGCGTGCTCCAGCACCTCGAGCATGTCGGTGGTGACGGGATCGCCCCACTGGGTGGCCTTGAGGTTGAAGTCGCAGGGCAGGGGTTCGCCGCCGCGCTCGCGGATCGCCGCGACGAGGGGGTTGACGACGCCGATGAGGCCGACCTTGGCGCCCTCCGCGATGTCCAGGAGGCCTGCGATGGCCGCGTCGCGGGCCTTCGCGCGGACCTCCGGGGTACCGGCGGGCAGGGTCACGGCCTCGGCCTCGCCCGCTCCGGCGGCGACGCGGTGCGGGCGGGCCTCGGCGAGGTAGGCGTCGAGGGCGGCGATCCGCAGCGGTCGCGGGGCCTCGCGCAGCAGCACGTCGAGCGGGGCGCCGGAGGACTCGCTGCAGATCGCCGGGGCGATCTCGCCGGCCTCGAAGGCGCAGCCGCCGAACGAGCCGCCGAGGCGGACCAGCACGTACTGGTTGAGGTAGGTGGTGTCGCCGCCGGCCAGGCGGGTGCCGTGGTGCGCCCAGAACACGCTGGTCGCGACGAGCCGTTGGGGGAGCGGGCCGTGCGCGCCGGCGAGGACGGCCTCGATGAGGGCGTCGACGGTGAGGGGGCTCACGGGGGTCACGGGGGGTACGGGACTCACAGGGTTCATGGGGTTCACGGGGTTCCTTTCGCGGGGGTGGGTCGGGGTGCGGCAGCCGGTGCCCGGAGCGGGCCCCGGTAGGTGACGGCCGGGTTGCCCAGGGCGTCGGTGGAGAGTTCCGCGTCCACCTCGAAGACCTCGGCGAGCCGATCGGAGGTCAGGACGGCGGCGGGCGTACCGGCGGCGATCAGGCGACCGCGGTGCAGGAGCAGCAGCCGGTCGCAGTAGCGGGCGGCGAGCGACAGGTCGTGCAGCGCGACCAGGACCGTCTGCTCGGTGCCGGTCAACAACTCCATGAGTTCCAGCTGGTGTTTGACGTCGAGGTGGTTGGTGGGCTCGTCGAGCAGGAGTCCGTACGGCTGTTGGGCGAGCGCGCGGGCGATGTGGGCACGTTGGCGCTCACCGCCCGACAGCGCCTTCCAGGGCCGGTCGGCCAGCGCGGTGAGTCCGACGCGCTCCAGCGCGGCGGCGACCACCGAGCGGTCGGTGGCGTCGGGTCCGCGCCAACGGTCCCGGTACGGGGTCCGCCCGAGGCCCACGACATCGGCGACCAGCAGGTCGCCGTCCGCGCCCGAGCCCTGTTCGACGAAGGCGATCCGGCGGGCGATCCGGCGGGCGCTCCAGTGCCGTACGGACGCGCCGTCGTAGCGGACCGTTCCCGCGTCGGGGGGCCGCAGCCCGGCCAGGCAGCGCAGCAGCGAGGACTTGCCCGAGCCGTTCGGGCCGAGCAGGCCGACCGTCTCGCCGGGTGCGATGTCCGCGCTGACGTCGCGCACGACGGTCCTGCCCGACACCGACCAGCTCAGCCCTTCGGCGGTGATCCTCACAGCTCGCCCCTCCTGCGCAGGACGAGCAGGAAGAGCGGTACGCCCAGCAGGGCGGTGATCACGCCCACGGGAACCTCGCGGGGCGCGAAGGCGATCCGTGCCAGCGCGTCCGTCCACACGAGGAACACCGCGCCCGCGAGCGCCGCGTAGGGCAGCAGCACGCGGTGCAGCGGCCCGACGAGGAACCGCACCCCGTGGGGGACGATCAGCCCGACGAATCCGATGGCGCCGACGGTGGCCACCGCCACGGCGGTCAGCACGGCCGTGACCACGAGCATCAGCATCCGGGTGCGGCGCACGCCGATCCCGAGGGAGGCGGCGGTGTCGGTGCCGAAGGCGAGCCCGTCGAGGGAGTGGGAGCAGAGCCAGGCCGCCGCCAGCCCCAGCGGGGTGACGATCGCGCAGAGCACGACCGCGTTCCAGCGGGCCGGGGCCATCGAGCCCAGCAGCCAATGGGTGACCGCCCGTGTGGTGTCCGCGTCCGCCGAGGCCATCAGGACGAGCGAGGTGGTCGCCGTGAAGAGCTGGCCGACGACGACACCGGTGAGGACGATGCGGACGGAGTCCAGTCCGGTGCGCTTCAGCAGGAGCAGGAGCAGCCCGAAGGAGAGCAGCGCTCCGGCGAGGGCGCCGCCGGTGACCCCGACGGCGTTGGCGCCGATCCCGAGGACCACCACGGTGACGGCCCCCGCCGAGGCCCCCGAGGAGACGCCGAGCAGGTAGGGGTCGGCGAGCGCGTTGCGGGTGACGGCCTGGAGCACCGCGCCGCACACGGCGAGCGAGGCGCCGACGAGGGCCGCCATCAGGACGCGCGGCAGCCGCAGGTCCCAGACGAGGGAGTCCAGCAGCGGGGGCAACGGCCGTACGTCCAGGCCGAGACGGGTGCCGAGGACGCGGGCGAGGTCGGTCCAGCCCACGTCGGCGGCGCCGATGCGGACGGAGGCGGTCACCGAGGCCGCGAGGGCGAGCGCGGCGAGGAGGAAGAGCGCCGCCCGGGCCGCCGCGGACCGGCCCGGAGGCGAGAGGTCCCGCATCCCCTGGCGGGCGACCGGATCAGCGGACATGGCCGAGGTCCTTCATGCCGTCGGCCAGCAGTCCCAGGGCGTGGACCGAGCGCACCGAGGGATCCAGCTCGATGCCCGGCACCTCCAGCACCTTGCCGTCGCGGACCGCGGCCAACTGGGAGATGACCGGGTGCCGGGTCATCGCGGCGCGCTTCTCCTGGGCGCTGTCGCCGGGTCGGCCGCGCTCGGACAGGTCGCCGATCACGATGACGTCGGGATCGCGCTTGGCCACCTCCTCCCAGGACACCTCGGGCCAGTCCTGGTCGACGTCGTCGAAGGCGTTGCGCGCGCCGACGATCCGGCTCATCTCGCTGGGCAGGCCGGTCCTGCCCGCCACGTACGGCATGCCGTTGAAGACGGAGTAGAGGTAGAGCACGGTGGGCGGGCCGGTCCGGCCCGCTCCCCGGGCGGTCTCGGAGGCGTGCTGTCCGGCCCGGGCGACGGCGGCGCGCTGGTCGGCGGCGAGTTTGCCGGCCCGCTCCTCGACGCCGAAGACCTTGCCGAGGTTCTCGTAGTCGGAGAAGAGGAGCTCGAAGGGGGTCGTGCCGGCCGGGCTCTGCCGCGGGCAGTTCACGGCGCTGACGAAGGTGGGGACCTTGAGGGCGCCCAGCTCCTCACGGGTGCCCGCCCGGTCCTTCGTGTAGAGGTCCGCGGAGCCGGCGACGACGAAGTCGGGGGTGGCGGCGCGCAGTTGCTCACCGGTGGCGATCTTGGGGGCGATGACCGGGATCTGGGCGTACGCGGCCTCGTACTGGGCGGGGATCTTCGTCTTGAGGTTGGCGGTTCCCGCCATCCGGTTCTGGAGTCCGAGTTCGAGCAGGGTCTCGGTCGAGGTCTGGTCCAGGGCGACGGCCCGCCGCGGGGGAGCGGTGAGGGACACCTGGTGGCCGCAACTGGTGAAGGAGGCGGCCTTGGTGGAGGCGCGGGCGGCGGACCCGGCGTCCGGTGGGGAGCCGTCTCCGGTTGCCGTGGAGCAGCCTGCGGTGGCGAGGGCGAGGGTCAGGGCGATGCCGAGGCGGGCGGGGTGGCGCATGGGTTCTCCGGTCCGGGGGCGAAGGGGATGACTGGGGCGAGGGGGATGACGGGGGCGAGGGTGATGGCCGGGGCGTGGGTGTTGACGTGCACAGGGCAGAACCCCGGCGTGTGAAGGGTACTGTAATGGTATTCATTTTCATTAACGAATCCGGGTGCGGTTCGCCGAACCGCCACCCCTGCCCCGAGGAGCAACCACACCGTGGTGACCACACCCGCGCCCATAGCCGCCAAGACCCCTGCCCCACACCCACGTTCGGTGCTGCGCGACACCGCGTTCCTGCGCCTGTGGGCGGGCACCACCGCCTCGGGACTCGCGACCTGGGCCCTGCCCTTCGTGCTCGGGCTCGCCGTACTGCACCGCGGCCTCGGCGCCGCCGGTCTCGGCCTCGTCCTCGCCGCCCGCACCGTCGGCTTCCTGGCCGCCGTCGCCGTCGGCGGCGTACTGGCCGACCGGCACTCCCGCCGCGCGGTCGTCCTGTGGTCGGGCCTCGCGGCAGCGGTCGCCGCACCGCTGCTCGCCGCCGGACTCGGCCGTTCGCTCGTGCTGATGACCGCCGCCGCCGCCCTCGCGGGCGCCGGACAGGGCGCCTGCCGCCCGGCGTTCCAGGCGCTCACCGCCGAGACCGTGGAACCCGAGCGCCGTCAACAGGCCAATGCCGCCCTGACCATGGCCGTGCGCGGATGCACGCTCGCCGGGCCCGCCCTGACCGCGCTCCTCGCCGCCGTCCTCGACATCAGGACGCTGCTGCTCGGCATCGGCCTGCTCTGGCTGGTCGCCGCCTTCGTCCCCGGCAAGGGAGCCGTCGGCCCGGCGGACCCGCACGGCGAGCCGCAGCCGCGCCCCGGGCTGCGCGCCGAGTTCCTGGAGGGGGTACGGGAAGCGCGCCGCCACCCCTGGTTCCTGGCCGGACTCGGCGCCCTGACCGCGGTGATCGCGCTGGGATACTCCGCCACCAGCGTCGCACTGCCCCTGATCAGCCGGGACCGCTACGACACCCAGTGGGTGCTGGCCGCGGCCGTGACCGCGTACACCGTGGGCGCGCTCGGCGGGGCCCTGGTCACCGCCCGGTGGCGGCCGCGCGCCCAGGGGTGGGCCGCCTTCGCGGGGCTGGCCGCCTACGGCGTCGCGCCGCTGAGCCTGATGCTGCCCGTGCATCCGGCTGTGGTCGTGGGCGCGTACGCGGTCGCGGGGATCGGCATCGAACTCTTCAACGTGCCCTGGTTCACGGCCACCCAGCGCGAGGTCGCTCCGGACAAGCTGGCCCGCGTCTCCTCGCTGGACTTCCTCGTCTCCTACGGTCTGGCGCCGGTCGGGCTGGCCCTGATCGCACCGGCCATCGCGGCCTTCGGCGTCACCCCGGTGCTCGCGGTGTGCGCCGCCGCCTGCTTCCTCGTACCGGCCGCCGCTGCGCTCGTACCCGGCGCCCGCCACTTCGCGCGGAGGGCTCCGGGTACGAACGACTGACCCGCACCGCACCCCGAGGACCGGCGCCGGACGGGAACCCCCTGCTCAGGCGGCGCCGGTCCGCGCGGAGTTCGTGGTGTCGGCCGGGGTCGTGGGCGGCCCCCCCCAGGGGGGGGGCGGACGGGGCCGCCCGGCGCCCCCACCGGCGGCGCGGCCCGCCCCGCCCCGCCGGGGAGCACCCAAGACCAGGG
>NZ_JBHWLC010000047.1:43041-68049 GCF_042730635.1 Streptomyces sp. NPDC059917 | reverse complement strand
CGCCACCGGTCACCGGTGGCGGGGCCCCTCCCTCATGCGGTGCGCGTGCGGCCTCAGGCCGGGCCCAGCGCCTCCCGGAAGAAGTCCAGCTCCAGCGCCATCACCTTCTCCCGGACGCCCCCCGTGGCCATGTGCGTCACCCCCGGCAGGGCCAGCAGCCGGTGCGGGCGCCCCGCATCGGTCAGCGCCCGCGAGAGCCGCAGCGTGTGCGAGGGGTGCACGTTGTCGTCGGCCAGCCCGTGGACCAGCAGCAGGGGCCGGGTCAGTGCGGGGGCGTCACCGATCAGGCTGTCCCGCTCGTAGACCTCCGGCTCCTCCTGGGGCAGGCCCAGGTAGCGCTCGGTGTACGCCGTGTCGTAGTGCCGGAAGTCGGTCGGCGCGGCCCCCGCGGCCGCCGCGTGGAAGACGTCGGGGCGCCGCAGCACGCCCATCGCGGCCAGGTAGCCGCCGTAGGACCAGCCGCGCACGCCGACCCGGCCCATGTCGAGGTCCGGGTGGCGCTCGCCCAGCGCGCGCAGCGCCGCCACCTGGTCCTCCATCGTCACCCGCGAGAAGCCGCGGTACATGGCGTGGGTGTAGGCGGGCGAGACGTGCGGGGTGCCCCGGTTGTCGACGGTCACCACGGCGAAGCCCTGGTCGGCCCACCACTGCCGGGCCTGCCAGCGCCGCGGCTCCGCGCACACGTCCTGGAAGCCCGGGCCGCCGTAGGTGTCCAGCAGCACCGGCAGCCGTCGGCCCGGGACGTGCCCCCGCGGCAGCACCAGCGCCGTCGGGATCCCGAGCTCGGTGACCCGCTCGAAGCGCGGCTCGACCCGGTAGGGCAGCGGTTCGGCGAGGTCGGTGACGGCGAGTTCGCGCCCGTCCGCCGTGCGCAGGGTCCGCCGGAACCCGTCGGCGTCGGCCGAGGTCACCAGCAGCGCCCCGGCGGACGCGAGGGCGGTGTGCACCCCGGGCCCGTCGGCGAGCGCGGTCGGCTCACCGGTGCCCGTGTCGAGCAGCAGTACCTGCTGCTCGGCGGGGTCGCGCAGACCGGCCTCGACGAGCAGGCGCCCCTCGTGTTCGCCGAGCACGGCCCGCACCTGCACGTCGTCCCCGGTGAGGAGGACGCCGTCCAGGGCCAGGGCGCGCGCGGCCCCGCCCGGGGTGTCGGCCGAGGTCAGCATCCGCCCGTCGGACAGCCGGGCGGGGGTGCCGGGCAGCGGGTCCACCCACTGGGGGTGCGTGGTGCGCGACAGTTCGGCGGTGCGCCCGGTGAGCGGGTCGGCGGTGAGCAGCACCACCGTGCGCTGGAGCCGGTCCCGGACGGTCAGCAGGATCTCCGTCGGCGACTCCCACCCGGCGTCCGAGACGTAGGGGAACGCGGTCGCGTCCCAGTCGAGCCGGACCCCGGGTCCGCCGTCCGCGCCGAACACCTGGAGCCGGACGTCGGCGTTGGGGCCGCCGGCCTCCGGGTAGGCGAAGTCCTCGGCCGCCCGCTCCGGGTGTTCGGGATCGGCGAACCAGCGGCGCTGGAGGGCGTCCTCGACGACCCGGGCGGCCAGCAGCGCGGTCCCGTCGGGGGACCACCAGTGCCCGCGCGCCCGGTCCAGCTCCTCGGCCGCGGCGAACTCGGCGACGCCCCACCGGGCTCCGTCGTCGGGGCTGACCCGCCCGCCCGGGGTGACGTACAGGGCGTCGTCGCTCACATAGGCGGTGCGCGAGCCGTCGGCGTTCGGGCGCGGGTCGAAGGCGGCCCCGACGGTCGGGATCTCCTCGGGCGCCGCGTCCTTGTCGGCGGTCACGGAGTACAGCCGCCCGTAGAGGGCGAAGACCGCCCGGCGGCCGTCGCCAGCGAGGGCGTACGAGCCGATCCCGGCGGCGATCAGCCGGATCCGTTCGCGCAACCGCCGCTCGGTGCGCGGGAGTTCGCCGGGGCCGTCCGGCAGGAGAGCGCGCGCGTCGGCGAGCCGGGTCTCGACGCCCGTGGCGGTGTCGAGCACCCAGAGGTCGTCGTAGGGGTCGGTGGGACCGGCGGACCGCAGGAACCAGAGCAGCCGGCCGCCGTCGCCGAAGGAGAACGCGCGGGGAGCGCCGTGGCCGAACCGCGCGGTGTCCGCGGAGAGACGGAGGAAGTCGTCCATGGGATTCATGTTCAAAGTGTGACATGTGAAATAGCACATACCCTAGCCCGTTCGAGTGGTGACCCCCGGAGCGCGGGCTTAGCGTCGAACAGTGGACCCGAACACATCGCCGAGCACCAGCGGGACCGAAGGCAAGGTCCGAGGGGGCGGCAACGGCGGGCTCGCACTGCTCGTCATCGCCTCCTGCCAACTCATGGTCGTTCTCGACATCACCATCGTGAACATCGCGCTGCCGCACATCCAGACCGCCCTCAAGTTCTCCACGGAGAGCCTCTCCTGGGTCGTCAGCGCCTACACCCTCACCTTCGGCGGACTCCTGCTGCTGGGCGGCCGCACGGGCGACATCCTCGGCCGTCGGCGCGTCTTCGTCTTCGGCGTGCTGCTCTTCGGCCTGGCCTCGCTGCTCGGTGGCTTCTCCCAGAACGCGGGCCAGTTGCTGGCGGCCCGCGCGCTCCAGGGCGTCGGCGGCGCCATCGCGTCCCCCACCGCGCTCGCCCTCATCACCACCACCTTCCGCGAGGGCCCCGAACGCAACCGCGCCTTCGGCGTGTTCGCCGGTGTCTCCGCGGGCGGCGGCGCCATCGGCCTGCTGGCCGGCGGCGCGCTCGTCGAATGGCTCAACTGGCGCTGGGTGCTCTTCGTGAACGTCCCCATCGCCCTGCTGATCGCGCTGGTGGCCCCGAAGGTGATCCGCGAATCCGAACGCCACCCGGGACACTTCGACTTCCTCGGCGCCCTGACCTCCACGCTGGGCATGGTCGCCCTGGTCTACGGCTTCATCCGGGCCTCGCAGGAGGGCTGGAGCGACCCCTACACCCTGGGGTCCTTCGCCGCGGCCGTCGTCCTGCTGACCTGCTTCATCCTGGTCGAGCGGCGCTCGCCCCAGCCGATCACCCCGCTGCACATGTTCGCCGACCGCAACCGCGCCGGCACCTACGGCATCATGCTCTTCCTCGCCTGCGCCATCTTCGGGATGTTCTTCTTCCTGACCCTCTTCGTCCAGAACGTGCTCGGGTTCAGCCCGATCCGCGCGGGCCTCGCCTTCCTCCCGGTCAGCGCCGTGATCGCGGTCGGCGCGGGCGTCACCTCCCAGCTCCTGCCGAAGTTCGGACCCAAACCCTTCATGGTGGCGGGCGCCCTGTTCGCGGCCGCCGGACTGGGCTGGCTCACCTTCACCGACGTGCACTCCACCTACCTGGGCAGCATCCTCGGGCCGATGCTCCTCTTCAGCCTCGGCATGGGCATGCAGTTCGTCTCCCTGACGCTGATGGCCCTCTCCAACGTCCCCGACCGCGAGTCGGGCGCCGCGTCCGGACTGCTCAACGCCATGCAGCAGGTGGGCGGTTCGCTGGGCCTGTCCATCCTGGTGACCCTCTACGGGACGGCCAGCCGCAACGAGGCCGCCAAGCAGGTGCCGGCCTTCCTCGCCAACTCCACCCCGGAGCAGAAGCTCGCCTTCCGGCGCACCGGCCAACTGCCCGGCCCGTACGGCGCCCAGGTGCTGACCTCCGGAGTGACGGCGGCGTTCGTCGTCGCCGCCCTCTTCACCCTGGTCGCGGCCATCATCGCGCTGGTGGCCATCCAGGTCCGGCCCTCCGACCTCGAACGCCTCAAGGGCACGCACGCCCCGGCGGCCGTCTGAGCCGCACCGGGCACGAACACCACGGTGGGGTCGGGCGGATGAATCCGCCCGACCCCACCGTCCCCCGTGGGTCGCTCCACCATGGCAGGGGACGCGTCCGGGGTATTGGACAAAAACGCTATGGCGCGAAGCGGCCGTCCGCGCGCACCGCCCGCACCGCTCCCGTGCGCTGCGGTCACCGCTGCGGCGCGCGCACCAGGGCACTGGTCACCTGTCCCGGCAGACGGTCCACCGGGCGGGCGCCGTTGCCCCGGTGGACCAGGAACTCCCCGGGCGCGAAGCCGGTCATCCGGCGGAAGTCCCGGTGCAGGTGCGCCTGGTCGTAGAAGCCGCACGCCGACGCCGTCGCCCCGGCTCCGGAACCGGCGGCCAGCATCCGCAGGGCCCGCTGCAGGCGCAGGACCCGCGCGGCCGTCTTGGGGGACAGCCCGATCTGCTCCTTGAACCGCTGCTCCAGATGGCGCGGGCTCCAGCCGGTGCCGTGCGCGAGATCGGCCACCGGCACCAGGCCGCCGCTCGCCGTCAGCCGCCCCCAGGCCCAGACCGTCTGCGGGGCGGCCGCCGGACCCGCGGCCAGCCGCTCCAGCAACAGGGCGTCGAGCAGGGCGAAGCGCCGCGGCCAGTCCGGCGCCCCGGCCAGGTGCGCCTCCAGTACCTGCGCCCGCGGACCCAGCAGCTCGCCCAGCGGGACCATCCGGTCGCGCAGCTCGTACATCGGGACGCCGAAGAGGGTGAAGGCCGCCCACGGGGCGAGGTGCACCTCGACGCCGTGCATGCGGCCGTCGTGCTCGCCGACCGCGGCATCGGTGCGCAGCCCGTTGACCAGGGAGGTGTAGGCGGTCGTCGGCGCCTCCCCGGCCCGGGACACCCGCACCGGGGCGTCGAAGTTGACCACCATCGTCACCAGGCCGTTCGGCACCTCCACGCGGCGCTGCGGCCGGTCCATGGACACGTGGTAGCCGCGGTAGCCCAGCACCCCCCGGCCGAGCCGGGCGTCCGGCGCCCCGCTCGTCAGCCGCCACGTCCCGAACTCGGTGATGCCCCACGCCTGTTCCACCGCGAGCGCCCCCACGTCCTCGGCCGGCCCTGCGTCCGCTCCGTAGGTTACGGCGCCGGGCGCAGCGGGCGGATCCGGCAGCGGGCCGGACCGGTCGCCCGCAGGGTGATCCCGGCCGCGACCGGCACCTCGGTGTCCACGGCCTCGAACGCGTAGGACCGCAGGGTCATCGCCAGCGCGATCACCGACTCCAGCATCGAGAAGTGCTGCCCGATGCACGCGCGCGGACCGCCGCCGAAGGGGAACCAGGCGTAACGCGCACGCGCCGCCTCCGCCTGGGGGGTGAAGCGGTCCGGATCGAAGCGCTCCGGGTCCGGCCAGTGCTCCGGGTGCCGGTGGGTCACCCACGGAGCCAGGATCACCGTGGCCCCCGCCGGGATGACGTGCCCGTCGATCTCGGCCTCGGCGACCGCCTGGCGCCCGATGACCGGAGCCGCCGGGAAGAGCCGCATGGCCTCCTTGAGCACCTGCGTGAGGTACGGCAGCCGCTCCAGGTCCGCGGCCTGCGGCGGACGGTCGCCCAGCACCCGGGAGACCTCCTCGCGCGCCCGGTCCTGCAACTCGGGGTTCTTGGCCAGCAGGTGCAGGGCGAAGGTCAGCGAGGTGGCCGTGGTCTCGTGCCCGGCCAGCAGGAAGATCAGCACCTGTTCGCGCAGCTCGTCCGCGTCGAAGGAGGCGTCGTCCGCGCTCTGGGCCGCCGCCAGCAGGGTCAGCAGGTCCTCGCCCTTGCGGGCCCCCGCGCCCGCGTCCGCGCCGGGCTCCGCGCCCGCGTCCGCACCGCGCCGCTCGGCGATGATCCGGTCGCACACCCCGTACAGCTCGTCCAGCGCGGCGGCCGCCCGCCGGTTGGCCGGGGTCGGCCAGGACCGCGGGAGGTTGGCGGGCGAGTACCCGCGCCGGAGCACGTACTCCGTGATGACCGGAAAACACCGGTCCACGACGTCGACCGTGGCCTCGACATCGGTCCCGAAGAGGATCCTGGCCACCGCGCGCAGGGCGAGGTGCGTCATCTCGACGGAGACGTCGACCACCGAGTCGACGGCCTCCTGCCAGCTCTCCAGGGTCTGCGCGGTCTCGGCGGCCACCGCGGCCGCGTACCCGTCCACCCGGCGCTTGGTGAACAGCGGCTGCACGAGCCGCCGTTGGCGCAGGTAGTCCTCGTCCTGGCTGGTCAGCAGACCGTTGCCGAAGGAGTCGCGGATCTCCTGGTAGAAGGGGTTGTCCTTGCGGTAGTTGGCGGCCTCCGAGGCCAGCACCCGCTGCGCGCCCTCGGGCGAGAAGACGCAGTGCAGCTCCGCCCGCAGCCCGGGCGGCCCGGCGCTGATCCGCACCACGTCACCGTGGCGGTGCTGGGCCCGCAGGTAGGTGCCGAGCGAGTCCGACGTGAGGTCGAGCAGGGAGCCGAGCAGTGGCAACCCCGCCAACTGCGGGGCCGCCGCCCGCTCCGTCCCGTTCGACACCACTGAGTCCACTGACATGGCCGCCCCCTCGCAACACGTACCGACGGGCCGATTCTGCCCGGCCCCCGCCGTGCGCGGCGGGGGCCGGGTGCGCGTACGACCGGATCAGGCCAGCGCGCGGGGTCCTACGTGTCGCAGGCCGTGCCGTCGCCGTCCCGGTCGAGCGCGCTGCGGTAGCCGGGCTCACCGCGGCGGATGGGCGCCGCACCGGCGGCCTTGGCCTCGGCGGGGCACGGCGTCCCGGGCGCCACGAGGCGGCGCGGCCCCCTTTCCGGAGCGGCCGGACGTGCCCCGCCTACAATGAGCGAATGATCTTCATTGTGGTGAAATTCGCAGTCAAGCCCGAGCACGTCGACCAGTGGCCCGACGCGGTCGCGGAGTTCACCCGCGCCACCCGCGCCGAGCCGGGCAACCTCTGGTTCGAGTGGTCCCGCAGCCTGGAGGAGCCGGACACCTACGTCCTGGTCGAGGCGTTCCAGGACGACGCGGCCGAGGCCCACGTCACCTCGGAGCACTTCCGGGCCGCACTGGAGACCATGCGCCCCCTGGTGACCCGTACGCCCTCCATCGTCAGCACGACGATCGAGGGCGCCACCGGCTGGAGCCGCATGGGCGAGCTCCAGGTCGACTGAGGATCCGGCGCCGCGCGGGCTCAGTAGCCCCAGCGCTGGCCCACGCTGCTGTCGTGACGGCAGTAGATCGCGCGACCGGCCGCGTCCCGGCCGTCGCTGCCGACGTCGGCCTTGCGGCAGATCTGGCCGGCCTTGTAGCAGTTGCCGGCGTTCGACCGGGGATAGCAGTCGGTGGTCGCCCTGGTGGGCTCGGGGTCCGGAGCGGGCGCCTGGGTGCGGGTGCGCGTGGGCGCCGGAGGGGCGGGGGCCGGTGCCTTGGCGGTGGGCGGGGCCGAGCTGGGCACGACGCTGGGCGTGGCGGAGGGGGTCGGGGTGGGGCTGGAGCTGGGGGTGGGGCTGACGCTCGGGCTCGACGTCGCGGTGGGGCCACCGCTCGCACCGGCCGTGACGCTGCTGCTCGGGGTGCCGCTGTTCAAGGTGCCCGTGGAGGCCGCCGGATCGCAGGCGGCGAGCGTCAGGACGGCGGCTATCACGGTGAGGGTGCCTATGCAGCGCTTCTTCGCGGCCGTCATCCGGCCGCCGAGCGGTGTGGTCAAGGAGAACTCCAGGATGGTGTGCAGGCAGGTGCGGCAGACCGGAGGCTCACGCAAATGGTTGAAGCCTCACACTCTGCGTGCACATGCTAGGACGAGCGACCGCCCCCGGGGGCCGATCTCCACGATCCGGTCCGATGCCTGACGCCCCGTCGGCATCCGGCGCGCCTGCCACCGCGCAACCCGCCGCCTGACGCCTCGTTGGACGGTGCATGACGCGCGCGGGCAGGAACGGATACGGGTACGGGAGCGGACGGTTGTTCGCGGCGATGGCGGCCACCGCCGCACTGGTCGCAGGGCTCGCGGCGGCCCCGGCGGGGGCGGCCGCGGCGGTGGCGGTGGCGGGCCCGGTGCTCGACCGGGACTTCGCCGACCCCGACGTCGTGAAGGTCGGCCGCACCTATCACGCCTATGCGACGAACGCCGACGGCAAGTACCTCCAGCACGCCACCTCGCCGGACCTCGCGCACTGGACGATGGTCGCCGCCGACCCCCTGCCCGCACCCGGGCGCTGGGCGGTGCCCGACCGCTCGCTCGTCTGGGCGCCCGAGGTCTTCGACAACGGCCACGGCTTCACCCTCCACTACACCGCCAGGGACCGGGCGAGCGGCCGCCAGTGCATCGGGGCCGCGCTCTCCGCTTCCCCGGACGGTCCGTTCGTACCGGCGGGGGACGGCCCGCTGGTCTGCCCGGCCGAGCTGGGCGGAGCCATCGACGCGTCGAGCCACACGGAGCACGGCCGTCGCTACCTGCTGTGGAAGAACGACGGCAACTGCTGCGGGACGGACACCTGGATCCACCTCCAGCCCGTGTCCGCGGACGGCACCCGCACCACGGGCGGGGCCGTCCGGTTGATCCGGCAGGACCGCGCGTGGGAGGGCGAGCTCGTCGAGGCGCCCACCCTCGTCAAGCGGGGCGGCCGGTACGTGCTCTTCTACTCGGCGGACTCCTACGACGGCCCCCGGTACAAGACCGGTTACGCGGTGGCGGACCGGCTGAGCGGCCCGTACACGAAGGCGGACGCCCCGCTCATGACCACCGAGTCCTTCGGCGGCGCGGTGCGCGGCCCCGGCGGTCAGGACGTGGTGACGGGCCCCGACGGGCGGGACCGGATCCTCTTCCACGGCTGGAGCCCGGACGGCACGCGGCGGCGCGTCCTGTACGCCGCCCGCCTCGACTTCCCGGGCGGCCGCCCGGTGGTCCGGGACGACGCGGTGACGACTCGACGGGGATGACGGGGATGACGGGGGTGACGGGGGTGAAGGGTACGGCGGGGCCGGTCGCTCAGCCCCAGCGCTGAGCGGCCGAGCGGTCGCAGGACCCGGTGAGCAGCCCGGCGGGCCCGTCCCCCAGGCACCGTCCCGTGCTGCGGTTCCTGACCTCGACCGAGGCGTCGGACCAGTGGGTGATCGACCACTGCTGCGCGGGTGATCCGCTACAGGACAGCGCGCGGGCGCCGCCGCCCGCGCCGTCACCGCCGCCGTCCAGGCAGGCGCCGGTGGCGTGGTTCTTCAGTTCGCTGGCGCCGTCGGGGCGGGTGTGCACGGTCCACCGCTGGTAGCTCATGCCGTTGGGCGCGAACGAGCGCATCCCCTTGTCGAGGCTGTGGTCCAGGCAACTGCCGGTCGCGCGGTTGACGAAGATCCGGATCTGGTCGTCCGGCCCCTGCGGCGTGCCCGCGTCCTTCCCGCCCGGGTCCTTCGCGTCGGCGCCCGGCGCCGCCACCGCACCCGTCGGCCCGGCCGTCGCGCGCCGCCCGGCCGCGGGGTCCTCCCGTACGGCGACCAGGGTGAGGACCGCGCCGAGCAGCAGGCCCGCCATCGCCCCGGCTCCCGCCGCCCACCAGCGGTTCGCGAACCGGGCCATGACCGCCCCGTGCGTCCGGCGCCCCCGGGAGCCGCCCCCGGGCGCGGCGTCCGCGGGAGCGGCCTTGACCTGACACCGGTCGGCCGCCTCCCACAACTCCTTGTAGGGCGCGGGGTCCGCGCCCAGCGCCCGGCACAGATCGCGCACCGTGGCCCAGGGCGGAACCGTCGTGCCGCGCAGGTACCGGGACAGGGACGAGTCGCTGATCATCACCTCGGACTCCAGATCGCGCAGCGTCTTTCCCGACCGCTGCTGGAGTTCCTTGAGGGCGCTGCCCAACTGCTGCCCCGGGGTGGGCCGTGCTCCGCCGACGCCCGTCATGTCCGCCCCTCCTGGCCCGCGCCTCGAATGCTGCTTCCGGCGGGCCGAGTTCGTCCCGGGATGGTCCTGTCCCAGCAGGTCAGCACCTTAGGGATCCCGACATCCGTGAAGCAACCGGGACATCCTTGCGACGCCGCGACGCACCCCCGCAGACTCCTCGGCATCCGGTTCCGCAACCCCGGCCACGTGACGGTGCCTTCGCCGCACCCCTGACGTGCCGCCCGGTGGGGACGTGCGATTTCCCGTGCTTCCCCCTCTTCCCGGAACGCGGACCGGCGTGATTCCCCACGAGAAGTCGGAGACCCGAGATGTCCCAGAACACCACCCGCCGCTGGAGCACCGCGGCGTTGACCGCGGCCGTGTGCGTCGGTTCCTTCGTCCTGGCGTCGCCCTCGGCCCCCGCGGCGCAACTCCCGGACCGGACGGCCGTCATCGCCGCCGCGGACACCGCCGCGCCGGGCCTCGGGGCGGCGCCCCGGATCACCCGGGCGCAGGTCCTGGCCCGGGCCAAGACCTGGCTGACCGCCAACAACGGCCGCCCCGTGCCGTACAGCCAGACCAAGTACTGGAAGGACGGGTACCGGCAGGACTGCTCCGGTTACGTCTCGATGGCCCTCGGTCTGTCCAAGCCCGGCCCCAACACGGTGTCCCTCAAGAACGACGGCCACACCCGCCGGATCGCCATGAAGGATCTCGCCCCCGGCGACCTGGTCATCAAGGCCAACAGCAACAGCGCCGACAACCGGCACGTCGTCATCTTCGACGGCTGGGCCAACGGCGCCCACACCGTCTACAAGTCCTACGAGCAGGCGGGCGGCGGCGCCGGTACGCGCTGGAAGCAGCACTCCTACGGCGTGAACGGCCGTGACGGCTACCACGCCTACCGCCCCGTCAACATCACGGGCTGACCCCGCCCACCCCACGACCAAGGATCCCCATGAGCATCAACAGCACCAGCGGCATCAGCGGCACCGGCGGTAGGACGGCCCGGGCGAGCGTCCTGCCCACCCTCGTCCTCGTCCTCGCCCTCGGCACGGCCCTCGTTCCCGCGTCGACCGCCCTCGCGGAGCCCGCGGGCGCCCTCGATTCGGTCCAGAGCTTCCGCAACGCGGCGACCTCGGCCTGCCTGGACGACAGCGACGCGGGCGTGCGCACCTACACCTGCCTGGGCAACGACCACCAGAAGTGGAACGTGCACCAGTGGAAGGACGGCACCCGTGAACTGAGGAACGTCAAGACGGGCTTCTGCCTGGCGGACAACCCGCGCGGCACCGCGACGCACCTGCCCTGCGACAAGCACAAGGACGAGAGCTGGATCGTCCACCGCTACGCCGACGGCGCGGTCGAGTTCCGCAACCAGGCCACCGGCCTGTGCCTGGACGACAGCTTCGAGGCGGGCCTGCGCACCTTCCCGTGCGGCAGCCACGAGCAGAAGAGCGCCTACCAGACCTGGCGCTGAGCCCGGCCGGAAACGGCATCCGCGGGTGGGGCGCCCCACCCGCGGATCCGTCCGGGTCCTCAGGTTCCTCGCAGGAGGTCGAGCAGGGCGCGGGAGACGCTCAGTCCCAAGCGCCGGTCGTAGCCGTCGTAGCCCGGCATCGGGTTGGCCTCCAGGACCGTGTAGCCGTCGTCCTCGTCCACCATGAAGTCGAATCCGATGAAGGCCAGACCACTGGCGGCCTGGTACGCGCGGCAGTGCTCGACGACGTCGTCCGGTGCCCGCGCCGGTGCGAAGGTCTTGGCGCCCGGACAGTACTGGTAGTTGACGCCCTCGCAGTCGATCCGCTCGGAGAAGTGCTCCCGGCCGACCAGGTGCGTACGCACGTCCGCGCCCCTGACCCGTTCCTGGAACAGCACGGGACTGCGGGGCAGCAGCCCCAACTCGTCGAGCTGTACGGGGCCGCAGGCCGAGGCGACCGTCTTCTCGCCGCTGGCGCCCTTGAAGACGGCGTCGGGAACGGCCCGAAGGAAGGCGCGCGCCTCGTCCGCGTCATTGGTGAGCAGCGACCTCGGCACGGTGAAACCGCACCGGCTGAGCAGAGCCAGGTGGTACGCCTTCGTCCAGTTGCTCAGGTCGGTCCCGGGGCGGTTGACGACCGGGGCGTCGACCGTCGCGAGGATCTCGGTGAGCGCCCGCAGCCGCGCGGCCGCGGCCGCGCGCTCCCCGCTCGCGAAGCGGTCGACGACGTCGACCGGGCGCACGTAGATCCCGGTGATGTCGGCATCGGGCAGGTCCACCGTCAGCGTGCCGGTGCTCAGTCGCCCGCAGCGCCCCTGGACGTCCCACCAGTAGCCGCCCGCGCGCAGGAAGAGCACGAGGTCGAAGAAGAGGTGGGGCACGTCCAGGTGTCGTGCGCTGCGGACCGTGTGCACGATGGTGCGGTCGTGGGGCGACCCGATGATGAGGACGGTCACGGCACGCCGTCCGCCAGCTCGACGCGGAGCTCCTCGTGCACCGCGTCCGCCACGTCCCGGTACCAGGAGTACGGGGGAGCGGACACGACGCGGCTCACGGAGATCCGGTGTTCGTCGTCGGCGACCAGGGCGACGGCGAAGAAGCGGACGCCGCGTTGCCGCAGGGCGTCCGCGACCTCGCGCACGAGCGTGCGGTAGGACTCCGCGGCGACGTCGATCCCGGGTTCGTTGAGGACGGTGAAGGACCTGCGGCCCGCGCACAGCTCGATGACGTACTCGCTGGACGGCGCGAAGAGCGCCCGCAGGTGCCCGGAATCGGTGCCGGCGGCGGTGCCGGTGTCCCCGGAGCCGAGGAGGGCGGGCTCCCGTACGACCCGCCGCTCGTGGGTCAGCAACTCCTCGACGTGGAGCTCGGGCGACGCGCACAGGGCCCACCGATCGAGCAGCCGCCGGGTGTCGCTCGTCCAGTACTCGGGCAGCAGGAGCGAGCGGTCGAGACACCGGCGCAGCTCCCGGTCGTCGTGCCACGCCCGCGGGCCGGGCCGGTTGACGACCCTGGGGAGCAGGGCGCACAGGGCCCAGAGCGCGGCGCGGTACTCGTCGGCCGCGAAACGGGCGTCGGCGCCGCTCGGGCCGTCCTCACCTGGAGGTGCGAGCGCCCAGGGACTCCGTACGAACACCCCGACCTCGTCGCCGTGCAGTGTGCCGTGCCCGGGGACCGTCAGTTCGGCCCGCGTCCGGCCGGCGGCGTCGACGTGCAGGGCGAAGGCCAGCCGTCCGAGGTCGGAGCAGACCGCGTGCCGTACGGCGTGACGCGTCAGGTAGCCGTCGAAGGCCGCCACGGCGGGATCGTCCGCCCCGGCCCCCAGGAGGAGGATCACGTCGTCGGCGGGCTAGATGATCGGACGGATGAAGTCCGCCACGGGCGACAGCTCCCCGTAATTGACCTGGGACTGGACGTCGCAGGCCTCCTTCCCCGTGTCGGACGTCTCCTTGCCGGTCCCTTCGGACTGTTCCTTGCCGGTGCAGTCCGTCGACTTGTCGATCAGGAAGCGTCGTTCCACGCCGTCCTGCTTGTCCTCGACCCGCTCTCCGCGTGCCACGGCGGCGCGGATGGCCTCCTCGATGCCCACCGGCTCGACCTCGTGCGTCGTGGCCAGGTCCGGACGCAGTTCGGGATGGATGAAGATCATCGGCGTGGACATCAATCCGCCCCTTTCTCCGATGCGATCAGGTCCCCGATCCGCACCCCGTCGATGATGAGGCCCCTGAGGTCGCAGTTCTCGATGACGACGTCGCGCATCGAGCACCCGACGAGACGGCTGCCGTCCATGACGATGCCGGCGAAGGTCGCGCGTTGCGCTCTGCCGTACAGGAACTGGGAGTCGTCCATGATCGATTGTGTGAACAGCGAACCGAGGAAGGCACTCTCGTGCCAGGTGCTCTGCCGCACGTCCGCGTTGCTCACGTACATGTTCGGCGTCAGCCGTGGTGCTCCGCCGTAGACCTCTTTCTCGGGCGCCATGTCGCCCTCCTCCCACGGACATTCCTCCTCCCATCGTCTCCCCCGCCGTGGGCGGGCGCCAGCCGGAACGGGCCGGGCACACGACGGGGCCCCCTCGCTCCGCGCGGAGCGAGGGGGCCCCGTCGGAGCCGTTGACCCTTCACCGATCACCGTCAGATGTCGCGGAAGATCTCGATCTGGGCGCCGACCGAGTTCAGGCGCTCGGCGAGCTCCTCGTAGCCGCGGTTGATGACGTAGACGTTGCGCAGCACCGAGGTGCCCTCCGCCGCCATCATCGCGAGCAGGACGACCACCGCGGGGCGCAGGGCCGGCGGGCACATCATCTCGGCCGCGCGCCAGCGGGTGGGGCCCTCGACCAGGACGCGGTGCGGGTCCAGGAGCTGGAGGCGGCCGCCGAGGCGGTTGAGGTCGGTCAGGTAGATGGCCCGGTTGTCGTACACCCAGTCGTGGATCAGGGTCTGGCCCTGCGCCACGGCGGCGATGGCCGCGAAGAAGGGGACGTTGTCGATGTTCAGCCCGGGGAAGGGCATCGGGTGGATCTTGTCGATCGGCGCCTCCAGCTTGGAGGGGCGGACCGTCAAATCGACCAGGCGGGTACGGCCGTTGTCGGCGGAGTACTCCGCCGAGCGGTCGTGGTCGAGGCCCATCTCCTCCAGGACCGCGAGCTCGATCTCCATGAACTCGATCGGGACCCGGCGGATCGTCAGCTCCGACTCCGTGACGACGGCGGCGGCGAGCAGGCTCATCGCCTCGACCGGGTCCTCGGAGGGGGAGTAGTCGACGTCGACGTCGATGTTCGGCACGCCGTGCACGGTCAGGGTGGTGGTGCCGATGCCCTCGACCTTGACGCCCAGCGCCTCCAGGAAGAAGCACAGGTCCTGGACCATGTAGTTGGACGAGGCGTTGCGGATGACGGTGACACCGTCGTGCCGGGCGGCCGCGAGCAGCGCGTTCTCGGTGACCGTGTCCCCGCGCTCGGTCAGCACGATCGGGCGGCCGGGGGAGACACCGGCCTCGACCTCGGCGTGGTAGATGCCCTCGGTCGCGGTGATGTCCAGGCCGAAGCGGCGCAGGGCGATCATGTGCGGCTCGATGGTGCGGGTGCCGAGGTCGCAGCCGCCGGCGTAGGGCAGCTTGAAGTGGTCCATCCGGTGCAGCAGGGGTCCCAGGAACATGATGATGCTCCGGGTCCGGCGGGCCGCGTCGGCGTCCATCGCGTCCATGTCGAGCTTGGCCGGCGGGATCAGTTCGAGGTCGACGCCGTCGTTGATCCAGCGGGTGCGCACGCCGATGGAGTTCAGTACCTCCAGAAGGCGGTACACCTCCTCGATGCGGGCGACGCGGCGCAGGACCGTACGGCCCTTGTTGAGCAGCGAGCCGCAGAGCAGTGCGACGCAGGCGTTCTTGCTGGTCTTGACGTCGATGGCACCGGAGAGGCGGCGGCCGCCGACGACCCGCAGGTGCATCGGTCCGGAGTAACCCAGCGACACGATCTCGCTGTCGAGCGCTTCACCGATTCGGGCGATCATCTCAAGGCTGATGTTTTGGTTGCCGCGCTCGATGCGGTTCACCGCGCTCTGGCTGGTGCCGAGCGCATCGGCGAGCTGACTCTGTGTCCAGCCACGGTGCTGCCGGGCGTCACGGATGAGCTTGCCGATGCGTACGAGGTAGTCGTCTGCCATGGGGGCACCGTATCTCAGATATGAGATGTGGTTCGCGTTGGGCGTGGCAGACGGGTGTCACCCACCGTCAGGCATGCCGCCCGGCCCCGCATCCGGGCCGCCCGCATGGTGGGTGACGAGGCGTCCGAGGAGCCGGACGAGCTGCTCGCGCTCATTGGGGGACAAAGGGGACAGAAGCTCCTCCTGTGCGGCGTCGAGCAGTTGCTCCAGGCGGCGGGAGTGGTGGCGGCCCCGGGGTGTGAGGGTGATGACGTTGCGGCGCCGGTCGGCGGGGTCGGGGGTGCGCTCGACCAGGCCCCGGCCCGCGAGTTCGTTGATGACGGCGACCAGGTCACTGCGGTGGATTCCGGTGCGGGCGCTGAGTTCCGCCTGGCTGACGGGGCCGGACTCCTCGAGGGCGACGAGGGCCGCGTAATGCCATTTGTGGGCATCTGCCCCGCTGAGTCCCGTGATGACCAGTCGTTGGGCGTGCGTGGCGGCCTGGCTCAGCAGTCGGCTGGGGAGTTCGCGCAAGCGGGCCGGGACGGTCTCGTCCTCTTCTGTGCTCATGGCGGTCAGCCTATCCCTTGCGTTGGTGGGACTAACGATATAACTTCGTTGGCGTGACTAACGTTAGTCACGCCAACGATTATGGAGGGGGCGGTCATGCCCACCGTCGACGTGCTCGATTCGGCCATGTACTACGAGGAGCTCCACCCGGAAGAGGCGGCGACCTTCGTCTTCCTGCACGGCAACCCGACCTCCTCGCACCTCTGGAGGGGGGTACTGCCGCGCATCGCGGGTCCGGCCCGGATCCTGGCCCCGGACCTGATCGGCATGGGTCGGTCCGGAAAGCCGGGCGGGGCGTACCGGTTCGAGGACCACGCCCGTTACCTGGACGCCTGGTTCGAGGCCCTGGGTCTCGGCGAGGTGGTCCTGGTCGGCCAGGACTGGGGCGGGGCGCTGGCCTTCGACTGGGCCGCGCGGCATCCGGGGCGGGTGCGGGGCGTCGCCTTCATGGAGACCATCCTGCGGCCGATGACCTGGGAGGAGTTCCCGCCCGCGGCGCGGGGCCGGTTCGAGGCGCTGCGGACGCCGGGGACGGGGGAGGAGATGGTCCTGGACCGGAACGTCTTCATCGAGGACGGCCTGCGCCGGACCGTACTGCGTCCGATGGGCGAGGCGGACCGCGCGGTGTACGCGGCGCCCTATCCCGACCGGGGGAGCCGCCTGCCGATGCTCCAGTGGGCGCGGTCGATGCCGGTGGGCGGCGGGCCGGCCGAGGTGGTCGCCCGGATCGAGGCGTACGGGGAGTGGCTGGCCGCCAGTGCGGACGTGCCGAAGCTGCTGCTGACCTTCGAGGGGTCGCCGACGCTGATGGTGGGGGAGGCGCTGGTGGCCTGGTGTGAGGGGAACGTCGCGGCCCTGGAACGGGAGCACTGCGGGTCGGCCGGGCACCTGGCCCCGGAGGACCGCCCGGCGGAGATCGCGGCGGCGGTCTCGGCGTGGTGCGGGCGGCACGGGCTGGGGGCGTAGCCCCTCCCCGGGGCCGGGCGGTTCGCCTCAAGCGCCGGCGGGGCTGGGGTGGGTGCCCTGGTCCGGGGTCGGTGGAGGCAGGGCGGTGGAGCCGGGCACCGCGGGAGGGTCTCCTCGGCGCGTAGCCCCTCCCCGGGGTCGGGTGGTTCGCCTCAAGCGCCGGCGGGGCTGGGGTGGGTGCCCTGGTCCGGGGTCGGTGGAGGCAGGGCGGTGGAGCCGGGCACCGCGGGAGGGTCTCCTCGGCTCGCGGCCTCGGCGCGTCGGAGTCTGCCCCCAGCGGTGACCGCTCGTCCTTGCGGGGACCCTCCCACGCCACCCGACTCCACCACCCTGCGGCCGCCCCCCACACGGCCACCGGTGGTACGAACGGCCCCGGGCGTGCAGATCGTCACCCCGGCCGAGGACCGGCACCCCCGAGCCGGGCCCTGGGTGGGCCGGTGGTCACCCTGGCCGAGGACCTGCGCCCCCGAGTCGAACCCTGGGTGGGGTGGTGGTCACCCTGGCCGGGGAGCGGCGCCCCGAGCCGAACCCCGGTCGGGCGGTGGATCACCCCGACCCGGAATGCGCCCCGTGGCGCCCGGCGGTTGGGCAGGGGGTGGCCCTGGCCCGGAATGTGGTCCGGGCTGGGCATTGGCACGGCGGTGGCTCGTGCCCGGTTTGCGGCTCCTCGGTGGGTTGCGGGTGGGGCGGTGACGCGCGGGAGTGTCCCCGCAAGGACGAGCGGTCACCGCCGGGCGCACACTCCGACACCCCGAGGCCGCGAGCCGAGGAGACGCTCGCGCGGGGCACCGACCCGCCCGGAACCCGCCCGCCCCGGGCCGCGGGACCACCCCCAGCCCCGCCGGCGTTTGAGGCGCACCCCCGCCCCGGCCCACGCCCCGGGGCACCGACCCGCCCGGAACCCGCCCGCCCCGGGCCGCGGGACCATCCCCAGCCCCGCCGGCGTTTGAGGCGCACCCCCGCCCCCGCCCCACGGCTCGGACGTCCCCGCTGATACAACCCCCGGATGACGTACCGATTCATCGCCCGAGCCGCTCGCACCGAGATCGACCCCGACGGCTACTTCACCGAAGCCGCCCTCGCGGAGGGCGAGGACGGAAGCGGCTTCGTCCTGATGTTCATGGCGGGGGAGGAGGACCCCGATGACCAGGAGGTCGCCCTGGGGATGGACACGCACTGCCTGGTCACGGCCGGACAGGGCACCGCGTACGGCTGCGTGCGCGAAGCCGTACTGACCGGCAACGTCCTGCGCGTCTCACTCGACCCCGAGGCACTGGAGGACCTGCGGCTGACCGACAGCGAGATCGAGGCCGTCATCGAAGCGCCGGCCGCGGACGTCGCCCTGTTCCGCGAGGTCCTCGCCCGGGTGCTCGACTACGGGCGTGCGGACGCCGTACCCACCCGCACGGGCATCTGACCGGCAGGTCGGCGTGCGCGGCGCGAGCCCCCCGCCCCACCCCGCAACGTGACGTACTTCCCTCGGGTCGCGCGGGCGTGCTTCGCCCCGGCGGCCGCACATGTACTAGAGTTATCTCGACATCGAGATAACTGCCCAAGGCGCGCCGCAGCCCCCGCGAAGGTAAGGGTTACCTAACTTAGCCTCACCTTAGCGGATTGGCCACAGTGCCACGCGGCAGGATGCGGTAGAACGCGCGAATTCATGCATGAAGGAGACTGTCGTGTCGGCGAACAGCTTCGACGCCCGCAGCACGCTGCAGGTGGGCGACGAGTCGTACGAAATCTTCAAGCTGGACAAGGTGGAGGGCTCCGCCCGCCTGCCTTACAGCCTGAAGGTGCTGCTGGAGAACCTGCTCCGTACCGAGGACGGCGCGAACATCACCGCCGCCCACATCCGGGCGCTCGGCAACTGGGACTCGCAGGCCCAGCCGAGTGAGGAGATCCAGTTCACGCCGGCCCGCGTGATCATGCAGGACTTCACCGGTGTGCCGTGCGTCGTGGACCTCGCCACCATGCGCGAGGCCGTGAAGGCCCTCGGCGGCGACGCCTCCAAGGTCAACCCGCTCTCGCCCGCCGAGATGGTCATCGACCACTCGGTCATCGCGGACAAGTTCGGCACGAAGGACGCCTTCGCGCAGAACGTCGAGCTGGAGTACGGCCGCAACAAGGAGCGCTACCAGTTCCTGCGCTGGGGCCAGACCGCCTTCGACGACTTCAAGGTCGTCCCCCCGGGCACCGGCATCGTCCACCAGGTCAACATCGAGCACCTGGCCCGCACGGTCATGGTCCGAAACGGCCAGGCGTACCCCGACACCCTCGTCGGCACCGACTCGCACACCACCATGGTCAACGGCCTCGGCGTGCTCGGCTGGGGCGTCGGCGGCATCGAGGCCGAGGCCGCGATGCTCGGCCAGCCGGTCTCCATGCTGATCCCGCGCGTCGTCGGCTTCAAGCTGACCGGCGAGCTGCCGGCCGGCACCACCGCCACCGACCTCGTGCTGACCATCACCGAGATGCTGCGCAAGCACGGTGTCGTCGGCAAGTTCGTCGAGTTCTACGGCCAGGGCGTCGCCGCCACCTCGCTCGCGAACCGCGCCACCATCGGCAACATGTCGCCGGAGTTCGGTTCCACCGCCGCGATCTTCCCGATCGACGACGAGACCCTGAAGTACCTGCGCCTGACCGGCCGCGACGCCCAGCAGGTCGCGCTCGTCGAGGCGTACGCCAAGGAGCAGGGTCTGTGGCTGGACCCGGCCGCCGAGCCCGACTTCTCCGAGAAGCTGGAGCTCGACCTCTCCACGGTCGTCCCCTCCATCGCCGGCCCGAAGCGCCCGCAGGACCGCATCGTCCTCGCCAACGCCTCGCAGCAGTTCGCGCAGGACGTGCGCAACTACGTCAGCGACGACGAAGAGGCGGGCAAGGAGTCCTTCCCGGCCTCCGACTCCCCGGCCGCGACCAACGGCGTACCGACCAAGCCCACGCTGGTCACCCTCGCCGACGGCACCTCCTTCGAGATCGACCACGGCGCCGTGACCGTCGCCGCGATCACCTCGTGCACCAACACCTCGAACCCCTACGTCATGGTCGCCGCGGCGCTCGTGGCGAAGAAGGCGGCCGAGAAGGGCCTGACCCGCAAGCCGTGGGTCAAGACCACGCTCGCCCCGGGCTCGAAGGTCGTCACCGACTACTTCGACAAGGCCGGCCTGACCCCGTACCTGGACAAGCTGGGCTTCAACCTGGTCGGTTACGGCTGCACCACCTGCATCGGCAACTCCGGTCCGCTGGACGAGGAGATCTCGAAGGCGATCAACGAGGCCGATCTCGCGGTCACCTCGGTGCTCTCGGGCAACCGCAACTTCGAGGGTCGCATCAACCCCGACGTCAAGATGAACTACCTGGCCTCGCCGCCGCTGGTCGTCGCGTACGCCATCGCGGGCTCGATGAAGGTGGACATCACCAAGGACGCCCTCGGTGTGGACCTCGACGGCAAGCCGGTCTTCCTCGCGGACATCTGGCCCTCGGAGGCCGAGGTCAACGACGTTGTCGCCAGCGCCATCGGCGAGGACATGTTCAGCAAGTCCTACCAGGACGTCTTCGCGGGCGACGCGCAGTGGCAGGCGCTGGAGATCCCGACGGGCAACACCTTCGAGTGGGACCCGCAGTCCACCTACGTCCGCAAGCCCCCGTACTTCGACGGCATGACGATGGAGACCACCCCGGTCTCCGACATCACCGGCGGCCGCGTGCTGGCGAAGCTGGGCGACTCGGTCACCACCGACCACATCTCCCCGGCCGGTGCGATCAAGGCCGACACCCCGGCCGGCAAGTACCTCACCGAGCACGGCGTCGAGCGCCGCGACTTCAACTCGTACGGTTCCCGCCGCGGCAACCACGAGGTCATGATCCGCGGTACGTTCGCCAACATCCGCCTGCGCAACCAGATCGCGGAGGGCACCGAGGGCGGCTTCACCCGCGACTTCACGGTCGAGGGCGCCCCCGTCGCGTTCATCTACGACGCTTCGCAGAACTACCAGGCCGCCGGCATCCCGCTGGTCATCCTGGCGGGCAAGGAGTACGGCTCGGGCTCGTCCCGAGACTGGGCCGCCAAGGGCACCGCGCTGCTCGGCGTCAAGGCCGTCATCGCCGAGTCCTACGAGCGCATCCACCGCTCCAACCTGATCGGCATGGGCGTCCTGCCGCTGCAGTACCCGGAGGGCGTCACGGCGGCCTCCCTCGGCCTCACCGGCGAGGAGACCTTCTCCTTCACCGGCGTCGAGGAACTGAACAACGGCACCACCCCGCGCACGGTCAAGGTCACCACCGACACCGGTGTCGAGTTCGACGCGGTCGTCCGCATCGACACCCCGGGCGAGGCCGACTACTACCGCAACGGCGGCATCATGCAGTACGTGCTGCGGAACCTCATCCGCAACTAAGCACATCGGCACCAAAGGGCCGTATCCCCGTTAAGGGGGTACGGCCCTTTTCGTCGTTCCGGACCACCTCCGGCGGGCGGGCCAGGTGACGGTGAGGTCTCAACTCGGAAAAGCCGAAGGTCTATGCTGTGCATGATCTTGCTCACACGAGCGGAAGTGGACTATACCTGTGCCCGTCCGGACTACCGCGGCTCCCGCGGCGCCGGACCGGGGGACGGGCGGGGACCTGCGGTGTTGTCCGCATGCACGGCAGCTGCCGTGACTTCCGGCCTCCTTCACACTTCTGACGAAGGCGAGGACATGAGCATGGGTTCCATCTCCGCCCAGGGCGAGCACAACAACGGTGAGGGCCTCGGCCGCCGCGACCTGATCCGGCGGTCGGCGGCACTGGGTCTGATCGCCGTGCCGACGATGAGCTTCCTGTCCGCCTGCGCCTCCGGTGGCAGCGACAAGCCTTCGGACAGCACGTCCAAGGCGCCCACGTCGAAGGACAACCCCTTCGGTGTGGCCAAGGGCAGCAAGATGGACATCGTCGTCTTCAAGGGCGGCTTCGGCGACGACTACGCGAAGGCATGGGAAGCGGCCTTCGACAAGAAGTGGGGCACCACCAGCACCCACCTCGGCACCCAGGAGATCACCGCCAAGCTCCAGCCGCGCTTCAACGGCGGCAACCCGCCGGACGTCGTCGACGACTCGGGCGCCCAGCAGATCAAGATCGACGTCCTGGCCAAGGGCGGTCAGCTCGCCGAGCTGACCCAGGTGCTCGACGCGCCCTCGCTCGACGACCCGACCAAGAAGGTCCGGGACATGCTGATCCCCGGCACCGTCGAACAGGGCACCCAGGAGGGCAAGTTCGTCGCCCTGTACTACGTCTACACGGTCTTCGGCCTCTGGTACTCGGGCAAGCTCTTCAAGGAGAAGGGCTGGGCCGAGCCCAAGACGTGGGACGAGTTCCTCGACGTCTGCGCCAAGGCCAAGGCGGCCGGCATCGGCGGCCTCGCCCACCAGGGCAAGTTCCCGTACTACATCAACGTCGTCATCATGGACCTCATCGCCAAGAAGGGCGGCCTCGAGGCCGTCAAGGCGATCGACAACCTCGCGCCGAACGCCTTCGCGGACAACCCGGCCGCCCTCGCCGCCGTCGAGGCCGTCTACGAGGTCGTCGAGAAGGACCTGCTGATGCCGGGCACCAACGGTCTGACCCACACGGAGTCGCAGACCGCCTGGAACCAGTACAAGGCCGCCTTCATCCCCTCCGGCTCGTGGCTGGAGAACGAGCAGCTCAAGCAGACCCCGGAGGACTTCGACATGAAGTTCCTGCCGGTGCCGGTCCTGGCCGACAGCAAGATGCCCTTCGAGGCCATCCGCGCCGGTGCGGGCGAGCCCTTCATCGTCCCGGAGAAGGCCGGCAACAAGGCCGGTGGCCTGGAGTTCCTGCGCTCGATGCTCTCGCGCGAGTGGTCGACCCTCTTCGCCCAGCAGGCCAACTCCCTGACCGTGGTCAAGGACGGCGTCGACCCCAACGTCAAGCTGCGCCCCGGCACCCAGTCCGCGGTGACCTCCCTCAAGGCGGCCGGCGCCAACACCTTCGCCTACCTGTACCCGGACTGGTACAGCCAGATGGACAACGACATCCAGGCCGCGTCCAATGAGCTGATGGCCAAGCGAATTCAGCCGAAGGAATGGATCAAGCGGGCCCAGGCTGCGGTAGACAAGGCGGCCAAGGACCCCAACGCCAAGAACAACCACCGCAGCTGACGCCATCGCCCCCGGCCGGTCCTCCGGCCGGGGGGCACCACCCAGCGGTAGCTGGGGGAACCATCAGGGACGGACACCATGAGTCACGTAGCCCGGGGCAAGGGGCAGGTCGGCTTCATCGCCGGATTCCTGCTCCTGCCGCTCGCGCTGTATCTGACCTTTGTCATCTGGCCGTACATCCAGACGTTCGGATATTCCTTCACCAACTGGTCGGGCCAGTCACCGACGTTCGACTTCGTCGGACTCGACAACTATTCGACCCTGATGAAGGACGAGGTCTTCCGGGGCGCGCTGTGGCACAACCTGCTGCTCCTGGTGTTCGTCCCGGTCATCACCATCCTGCTGTCCCTCTTCTTCGCCTTCATGGTGAACGTGGGCGGGCGCAGCGGCGCCGGTGGTGTCCGGGGCGTCCGGGGCTCGGCCTTCTACAAGATCGTCTACTTCTTCCCGCAGGTCCTCTCCCTCGCGATCCTCGCCGTGCTCTTCGGCGCGGTGTACCGCAGTGACGAGGGCGGCCTGCTCAACGGCCTGCTGACCAAGGTCGGCCTGATCGACCGGCTGCACCCCATCGAGTGGCTCAACGAGCCCAACCTGGTGCTCTGGTGCATGCTCGGCGTGGTCGTCTGGCACGGGGTCGGCTTCTACCTGGTGCTCTTCTCGGCCGCGATGCAGTCCGTGCCCAAGGACATCTACGAGGCCGCGCTGCTCGACGGCGCGGGGCGCGCCCAGACCTTCATCAAGGTCACGCTGCCCCTGCTGTGGGACTCCGTACAGACCTCGGCGGTGTACCTCGGCATCGCCGCGATGGACATGTTCGTCCTCGTCTCGACGATGACTTCGGGCCAATTCGGCGGCGGCCCCGACCACCACAGCGAGGTCATGGCCACGGTCCTGATGCGCAACTTCCTGTACTTCGGCAAGAGCGGCTACGCCTGCGCCATGGGAGTCGTCATGCTGGTCCTCACCATGATCCTGTCCCTCATCACGCTGCGCGCCACCCGCCGCGAGCGCATCGAGTTCTGAGCGGGAGACACCCATGACCACAGTGATCAAGGCACCCGAAGAGCCGGCCGAGGAGCCCGCCGCCGAGCCGGCCGCCCCCCGGCCGCCGGTCAGGAGCGACGCCCCCCGCGGCTCCGAGGGCGCGGTGCTCAACGTCTTCTCGCACGGCTTCCTCGCCGTGTGGGCCGTACTGATCGTGCTGCCCCTGATCTGGCTGGCGCTCGGTTCCTTCAAGACCGACAGCGAGATCGGCGGCTCGGCCCTGAGCTGGCCCACCAACTGGCACTTCGACGCCTTCTCCCGGGCCTGGGACAAGGGCATCGGCGACTACTTCGGCAACACCGTCATCGTGATGGTGTTCTCGGTCCCGCTGACGATGCTGCTGGGCTCGATGGCGGCGTACGTGTTGGCCCGCTACCCCTTCCGGGGCAACCGGATCATCTACTACTTCTTCGTCAGCGGGGCGATGTTCCCGGTGTTCCTGGCGCTCGTACCGCTGTTCTTCATGGTCAAGCGGCTCGACATGCTCAACAGCTACCAGGGCCTGATCCTGGTGTACGTCGCCTACTCGATGCCCTTCACCGTCTTCTTCATGCACTCGTTCTTCCGCACGCTGCCCACGGCGGTGCACGAGGCGGCGGTGATCGACGGGGCCTCCGACACCCGGATCTTCTTCCAGGTGATGCTGCCGATGGCCAAGCCGGGGCTGATCTCCGTCGGGATATTCAATGTCCTGGGCCAGTGGAACCAGTACATCCTGCCGGCCGTGCTGATGCAGCCGCAGTCCGGATCGGACCCCGAGCGCTACATGCTCACCCAGGGCCTGATCCAGCTCCAGTACCAGATGGGCTACGAGACGGACCTGCCGGTGCTGTTCGCCGGCGTGACCATCGCGATGATCCCGATGCTGGTGGTGTACCTGTCCTTCCAGCGCCAGATCCAGGCCGGTCTGACCTCGGCCACCTTGAAGTAGCGGCGCGGGGGGGGGGGGGGGGCGGCGCCCCCCCCCCCCCCCCCCCCCCCCCCCCCCCCCCCGGGGGGCCCCCCCCCCCCCCCCCCCCCCCCCCCCCCCCCCCCCCCCCGGCC
>NZ_JBHWLC010000047.1:0-43031 GCF_042730635.1 Streptomyces sp. NPDC059917 | reverse complement strand
GGCCAGCAGCGGATGATCGGCCAGCGGCTCCGACACCGTCCACGCCCCGACCCCCACCCGGTCCGCGTGCGCCGCCGCGAGCCCCAGGTCGTGCAGCACGACCACCACCGCGTCCCCGGCCGCCGCCTCACCCGTCGGACGCCGATGCCGACGGGTCCGGCACCACCGACCAGCTGACCGCCGAGACCGACGGATCGAGCGAGAGGTTGCTGACCGCTTCCTCCAGCGCCCGGCCCCCGGCCCCCTCGGCGGTCAGCAGCGCCGACACCGTCACGAGCCCGTCCTTCGGGCCGTCCTGGCTGCGGATCGAGCGCAGTTGGTAGCCGGGCCGACCGAGCGCGTCGACCAGCCGGTGGCGGATGTGGGCCTCCTCCGCCTCCAGGCACACCGCCTCGAAGTGGAAGTCGGTGGCCACCTCGGCCCCGCCCCGCGGTTCGCGGTCCAGCCGCCGGCCCAGCGGGCGCAGCAGGAGGTTGGCCCCCACCACGCCCGCCGTGCCGAAGGCGGCGAGGACGAACATCCCGGTGCCGGCGAGGCAGCCCACGGCCGCCGAACACCACAGCGTGGCCGCGGTGTTCAGACCTCGAACGCTCAGCCCGTCGCGCATGATCACGCCGGCGCCGAGGAAGCCGATCCCGGACACGATCTGCGCCGCCACCCGCGAGCCGTCGTACTGGACCTCGGACACCTCGCTCATGAAGCCGTACTGCGAGAGCAGGACGAAGAGCGCGGCCCCGCCCGCGACCAGCGCGTTCGTCCGCAGTCCGGCCATCCGGGCCCGCCACTGCCGTTCCAGGCCGATCGCCGCCCCGAAGCCGAGCGCGGCGGCCAGGTGCCCGGCCATCTGCCATTCGGTGAGCTGCATCGGCCCGCCCCTTCCTCTGTGCGGCCGGTCAGAGCCAGGTGTTGAACTTCTTGATGTACACGGTCTTCAACAGCTGCGTGAGGGTGCAGTACGCGAGCAGTACGCCGATCAGCCACGGGAAGTAGCTCGCGGGCAGCGCCACCAGACCCAGCGACCCGGCCAGCGGCGAGAAGGGCAGGAAGAGCCCGACCAGCACCGCGAGGACGGTCATCACCATGACCGGCCAGGACGCCCGCGACTGGATGAAGGGGATCTTGCGGGTACGGATCATGTGGACGATCAGGGTCTGCGAGAGCAGCCCCTCGACGAACCAGCCGGACTGGAAGAGCGCCTGGTGCGCCTCGCTGTTGGCCGCGAAGACGTTCCACATGATCACGAACATCGCGATGTCGAAGATCGAGCTGATCGGGCCGATGCAGAGCATGAAGCGGCCGATGCCCTTGGCGTCCCAGTTGCGGGGCTTGCGCAGGTACTCCTCGTCCATCCGGTCCCACGGGGTGGCCAGCTGCGCGATGTCGTAGACCAGGTTCTGCGTCAGCAGCATGATCGCGAGCATCGGCTGGAAGGGGATGAACGCGCTCGCCACCAGCACCGAGAAGACGTTGCCGAAGTTCGAGCTGGCCGTCATCTTGATGTACTTGATCGTGTTGCCGAAGGTGGTCCGGCCCTGGATCACGCCCTGCTCCAGGACCGTCAGGTCCTTCTCCAGCAGGATGATGTCCGCCGACTCCTTCGCGATGTCGACGGCGGTGTCCACCGAGATGCCGACGTCCGCGTCGCGCAGGGCCGCCGCGTCGTTGATGCCGTCCCCGAGGAAGCCGACCGTGTGCCCCTCGGCCTGCAGGGCCCGCACGATCCGGGCCTTCTGGACCGGGTTGACCTTGGCGAAGACCGTCGTACGGGCGGCCAGCTCGCGCAGCGCCGCCTCGTCCAGGGCGTCGAGCTCGACGCCCGTGACCACGTGGCCCACGTCGATGCCGACGTCGGCGCAGACCCGCGCCGCGACCAGCTCGTTGTCACCGGTGACCACCTTGACCGTGATGCCCTTGTCGGCCAGGCCCTGCAGGGCCCGGGCCGCGTCGGCCTTCGGCGGGTCGAGGAAGGCGAGGAAGCCGACCAGGGTCAGCTGGTCCTCGTCGGCGACGGCGTAGGTGTCGCGCGGGGTGGCGATCGTGCGGGTGGCGACGGCCAGGACGCGCAGGCCCTCGCGGTTGTTGTCCTCGGCGATGCGGGCGACGTGCCGGCGCAGCTGCTCGGTCAGTTCGACCCGCTGCCCGCGGTCCGTCATGTGGGTGCACAGGGCGAGGACCTCCTCCACCGCACCCTTGGTGATCATGACGTGCTCGGACCGGCCGACCGATCCGACCAGGGTGTTGCGGTTGAGGACCACGGACATCCGGCGTCGGGCGAAGTCGAAGGGGATCTCGTCGACCATCGAGAACCGAGCATCGACGACAACCTCCTCGGCCTCGTTGACGCGGTCGATGACCGCCTGGTCCATGAGGTTGCGCAGGCCCGTCTGGAAGTGCGCGTTGAGGTATCCGTACTCCAGGACCTCGTTGTCCGGGGCGCCGTGCACGTCGAGGTAGCGGTCCAGGACGATGCGGTCCTCGGTGAGGGTGCCGGTCTTGTCCGTGCAGAGCACGTCCATCGCGCCCAGGTTCTGGATCGCGTTGAGCCGCTTGACGACCACCTTGTGCCGGGACATGGCGACCGCGCCGCGCGCCAGGTTGGCCGAGACCACCATCGGCAGCATCTCGGGGGTGAGGCCGACCGCCACGGCGATGCCGAAGAGGAAGGCTTCGTTCCAGTCGCCCTTGGTGAAGCCGTTGATCATGAAGACGACGGGGACCATCACCAGCATGAAGCGGATCAGCAGGAAGCTGACCTTGCGCACGCCGGTGTCGAAGTTGGTCTGCGGGCGCTCGCCGACCAGGGACCCGGCCATCGAGCCGAAGTAGGTGTCGGCGCCGGTGGCGACGACGACCGCGGTGGCGGTGCCCGAGGTGACGGACGTACCCATCAGGCAGAGGTTGTCGGCCTCGACCGGGTCGGTGGTCTCGAACTGTCCGAGGTCATCGGCGCGGGTGTCGGCCTTGGCGACGGGCAACGACTCGCCGGACAGGGCGGCCTGGCCGACCATCAGGTCCTTGGAGGTGATCAGGCGCAGGTCGGCGGGGATCAGGTCGCCGGCGGCCAGCTTGACGATGTCACCGGGGACCACCTGGTCCATCGGCACTTCGAAGGTGGTCGGCCCGGAGCCGCTGCCCGCCCGGCGCTGCACCGCGCAGGTGGTGGTGACGAGCTTCTTGAGCGCGTCGGCGGCCCGGCCCGAGCGGAACTCCTGCCAGAAGCGCAGCAGTCCGCTGACCCCGATCATCACCGAGAGGATGACGACGCCCGGGTCCGCGGGGTCCTGCCAGTACATGACGGCGGCCAGGAAGACGAGGACCGCGATGAAGGGGTTGGCGAAGGCCTTGGCGAGCTGCACCCACCAGCGCGGGGCGCGCTCGTGGGCGACGACGTTGGCGCCGTCGCGCTCCAGGCGCAGTGCCGCCTCGGCGTGGGTGAGGCCGTTGCGGGTGGCGGACAGGTCCTGCAGGACCTGCGGTCCGGGTCGGGCGCTGAGCCCGGAGAGCCGCTCGCCGACGGCCCGGGTACGGGCCTCCAGCTCGGCGGACTTGCGTTCGCGGCGGGCCCGGCCCGGCGGTGCGAGCTTCGTGGGGGTACGAGGGGTGAGCATGGTCATGACGAATACCTCCCTCCACGGAGTCCGGGCAGCGCGGAGCCGCACGGTCACGTGGAGTGGTCATGGGTCGGCGCGGGGTGGCACGGGGCCGGGAAGAGCGCCGACGGGCATGGGGACGCACGCCGGGCACGGAGGTCCGGGCGTACGGAGGGCATGAGGAAGTGCACGGAGATCCGCGGACACACCCGCGGGCCGTGCGCACTCAGGAAGGGAAGGGTCGGCCGGTCGGGGACCGATCAGGAAATGATCAGGAACCGATCAGGCGACGAGAGCGCAGCAAGGACTTCGATCGGGACTCATCCCGAACACCTCCTTGCGTAGCGCGGTCACAGACGGGCGCCCGGTCCGGCCGGAAAGGCCGCAGAGGATCGGCGCCTCAGCGACCGTAACACGGGTCGGGGGGATGTTTCTCTCGTACTTATGACCGGTAGTGGCCGATTCGTGCTGCGTCGGCCTCTTGACGTCTGGATGCGCAAAGGCTCGACTTAGGGTTCATAAGTTGGAGACGCCGGGGTCTCGTGACCGCGACCTCGGCCGGGGGGCGACGGCAGGCCGTCGCTAATGGCAGGAGTGGATGAGTCGTGAAGACTCCGGGATCGCAGTCATCGCTGCACCGCGCGAACCTCGAACGGGTCGTGCGGGCGGTCCGGCTCGCCGGTTCGTTGACCCAGGCGGAGATCGCCCGGACCACCGGACTGTCGGCGGCCACGGTCTCCAACATCGTCCGTGAGCTCAAGGAGGGCGGGACCGTCGAGGTCACTCCGACCTCGGCCGGGGGCCGGCGCGCCCGCAGCGTCTCGCTCAGCGGGGACGCGGGCATCGTGATCGGCGTCGACTTCGGGCACACGCACCTGCGCGTGGCGGTCGGCAACCTCGCCCACCAGGTGCTGGCCGAGGAGGCCGAGCCGCTGGACGTCGACGCCTCCTGGGTGGACGGCTTCGACCGGGCGGAAGCCCTGGTCGGCCGCCTGATCGACAGCATCGAGGTGAGCCGGGACAAGGTCATCGGCGTCGGCCTCGGCGTCCCCGGCCCGATCGACGGGGAGTCCGGGAACCTGGGCTCGACCTCGATCCTCCCGGGCTGGGCCGGGATCAACCCGCGCCAGGAACTGTCGCAGCGGCTCGGCGTGCCGGTGTACGTCGACAACGACGCGAACCTCGGCGCCCTGGGCGAGCTGGTGTGGGGCAGCGGCCGCGGGGTCAAGGACCTGGCGTACATCAAGGTCGCCAGCGGCGTCGGCGCCGGTCTGGTGATCAACGGGCAGATCTACCGGGGGCCGGGGGGCACCGCGGGCGAGATCGGGCACATCACGCTGGACGAGTCGGGTCCGGTCTGCCGCTGCGGCAACCGGGGCTGCCTGGAGACCTTCGCGGCGGCCCGCTACGTGCTGCCGCTCCTGCAGAGCAGCCACGGGCCCGAACTCACCATGGAGCGCGTGGTCGAGCTGGCGCGGGGCGGTGATCCGGGCTGCCGCCGCGTGATCACCGACGTGGGCCGGCACGTGGGCAGCGGCGTGGCCAGCCTCTGCAATCTCTTGAACCCGAGCCGGGTGGTGCTGGGCGGTTCGCTGGCGGACGCGGGCGAGCTCGTCCTGGCCCCCATCCGCGAGTCCGTGGGCCGGTACGCGATCCCGAGTGCGGCCCGTCAGTTGTCGGTCCTCACGGGGTCGTTGGGCGGGCGGGCCGAGGTGCTGGGCGCGTTGGCGCTCGTACTGAGCGAGATGGGCGATTCGACCCTGCTTGGCGGGTTTCAAGAGCCGGTGCTGCTGCATTCAGTTAGATAACGGATGGCACCGTTGTCATCTCGTTAAGGATTCACTCCTTGACGGCAATCTTGCGGCCGGGGTTGACTCACATCCACCTCGGCCGCAACGCTGCGGCCTCGTCAGGGAGGTTCAAGAAATGAACACGCGTATGCGCAGAACCGCCGTAGCCGTCGCCGCGGGCGCCATGGCCGTCTCGCTCGCCGCTTGCGGTAGCGCGAAGGAGTCCGGCGACAAGGCGGACACCAATGTCGTCAAGGGCAACGCGATCAAGGTCGGTCTGCTCCTGCCGGAGAACCAGACCGCGCGCTACGAGAAGTTCGACAAGCCGCTCATCGAGAAGCAGGTCGCCGATCTCACCGGCGGCAAGGGCGAAGTGGTCTACGCCAACGCGAAGCAGGACGCGACCACGCAGAACTCGCAGGTCGACACGATGATCACCAACAAGGTGAACGTCCTGATCATCGACGCGGTGGACTCCAAGGCCATCGCCGGCGCGGTCAAGCGGGCCAAGGACGCGGGCATCCCCGTCGTCGCCTACGACCGCCTCGCCGAGGGCCCGATCGACGCCTACACCTCCTTCGACAACGAAGAGGTCGGCAAGGTCCAGGGCAAGGCGCTCCTCGAAGCGCTGGGCGACAAGGCCAAGGACGGCCAGATCGTCATGATGAACGGCTCCGTCACGGACCCGAACGCCGCGCTGTTCAAGAAGGGCGCCCACTCCGTCCTCGACGGCAAGGTGAACATCGGCAAGGAGTACGACACCGTCGAGTGGAAGCCGGAGAACGCCAACACCAACATGGCGGCCGCGCTCACCGCGCTCGGCAAGGACAAGGTCACCGGCGTCTACTCCGCCAACGACGGCATGGCCGGCGGCATCATCACCGCCCTCAAGGCGGCCGGCCTGACGACCCTGCCCCCGGTCACCGGTCAGGACGCCGAACTCGCCGGTGTGCAGCGGATCGTGGCGGGCGAGCAGTTCATGAGCGTCTACAAGCCGTACGCCCCCGAGGCCGAGGCCGCCGCGAAGATGGCCGTCGCCCTCGCGAAGAAGGAGCGGATCGAGGTCGTCGCCACGTCCAAGGTCGACAGCCCCACCACCAAGGGCGTCCCGTCCGTGCTGATCCCGGTCGTCTCGCTGACCAAGGCGAACATCAAGGACACCGTCATCCGGGACAACGTCTACACGGCCGACGAGATCTGCACCGACAAGTACAAGGACGCCTGCGCCACCCTCGGCCTGAAGTAAGGCCCCGCCGCGGCCGGCGGGCCGATCGCCCGCCCCCGCCCGGCCCCCACGCCTGTCCGGCGCCCCGCCTCCATCCCGCCACCGGCGGGGCGCCGGATGGAATCCCCCGGGGAAGCTCCCCGCGGTGGCTCCGCGCGGTGACCCCGCGCATGAACTCCCTGCGGAAACCCTGCGCGGAAACGTTTTTTCTCTACCCTTGTTCATACCCCCTGTGGTCCTGCTCTTTTGCACGACATCCCCGCCGGTCAGGCGGCGAAGGAGATGGTTCATGTGTCCGCTGCGCCCGTGCTGGCGTTGCGAGGGGTCTCGAAGAGGTTCGGCGCCGTCCAGGCCCTGACCGACGTAGAACTCGAGATCCACTCAGGTGAGGTGGTCGCCCTCGTGGGCGACAACGGAGCCGGTAAGTCCACGCTGGTCAAGACGATCGCCGGCGTACACCCCATCGATGACGGCGTCATCGAGTGGGAGGGGCGCCCGGTGTCGATCACCAAGCCCCACGACGCCCAGAACCTGGGCATCGCGACGGTCTACCAGGACCTCGCGCTGTGCGACAACATCGATGTCGTCGGCAACCTCTTCCTCGGGCGCGAGCTCAAGCGGCGCGGGGTCCTCGACGAGGTGGAGATGGAGCGGCGCGCCCGCGAGCTGCTCACCACCCTGTCCATCCGGATCCCCAGCGTCCGCATCCCCATCGCCTCGCTCTCCGGCGGCCAGCGCCAGACCGTGGCGATCGCCCGCTCCATGCTGGGCGAGCCCCAGCTCGTCATCCTCGACGAGCCCACCGCCGCCCTCGGCGTCGAGCAGACCGCACAGGTGCTCGACCTCGTGGAGCGGCTGCGCGAGCGCGGCCACGCGGTCATCCTCATCAGCCACAACATGGCCGACGTGAAGGCCGTGGCCGACAAGGTGGCCGTACTGCGCCTCGGTCGCAACAACGGCGTCTTCTCCGTGAAGGACACGTCGCAGGAAGAGATCATCTCCGCCATCACCGGGGCCACGGACAACGCCGTGACCCGCCGGGCGGCCCGCACCGGGGAGGCCCGCAAGTGAGCACCCAGAATCCCCCCGCCGGTCCGCTCGGCAAGGGCCCCGCCCACGCCAAGCCGTCGGGCCCCGCCCCGGCCGCCGCGGACGCCATCCCGGCCGTCGACCCCCGCCTCCTCGTGCGCGAGCAGGGGCTGGCCGGGTACCTGAACGAGTTCGGTCGCAAGCTCAAGGCCGGTGACCTGGGCTCCGTCCCCGTCGTCCTCGGTCTGATCATCATCTGGAGCATCTTCCAGAGCCTGAACTCGAACTTCCTCGGCCCCGAGAACCTCACCAACATCGCGATCACGATGACGGCCACCGGCATGATGGCGGTCGGCATCATCTTCGTCCTGCTGCTCGGCGAGATCGACCTCTCGGTCGGCTCGGTCAGCGGCGTATCGGGCGCGATCGTCGCCGTCCTCGCCGTCACCCACGGCGTCAACGAATGGCTGGCCGTCCTCGCGGCGATCGCCGGCGGCGCGCTGATCGGCTCCCTCCACGGCTTCTTCTTCGCCAAGATCGGCGCCCCGGCCTTCGCCGTCACCCTTTCGGGGCTGCTCTTCTGGTCCGGCGCGATGCTCCAGATCCTCGGCAGCAACGGCACGGTCAACATCGACTCCGAGGGCGTGGTCGGCAAGCTGACCACGTACTTCTTCTCGGACGTGGCCGTCGGCTACGGGCTCGCCGCCCTCGCCACCGCGGCGTACTTCCTCGCCTCGTTCTCCGACGCGCGGCGCCGTGCGTCGGCGGGCGTCCCCTCGCGGCCGCTGGGCGAGATCCTGCTGCGCACCGGTCTCCTCGCGGTGTTCACCTTCGGTCCCGCCGTCGTGTTCAACCAGTACAAGGGCATGCCGCTCGCGGTGCTGCTCTTCCTGCTGGCCCTGGTCGGCACGGACTTCCTGCTGCGGCGCACCACCTTCGGCCGCCAGGTCTTCGCCCTCGGCGGCAGCGTCGAGGCCTCCCGGCGCGCGGGCATCAACGTGAACCGGGTCCGCATCACCGTCTTCGCCATCGCGGGGACGTTCGCGGCGATCGGCGGCCTGTTCTGGGCCTCCAAGATCGCGGCGGCGAACCAGAGCGCCGGCGCGGGCGACCTGCTGATGAACGTCATCGCGGCGGCCGTCATCGGCGGCACCAGCCTCTTCGGCGGTCGCGGCCGGACCTGGAACGCCCTCCTGGGTGTCATGGTCATCACATCGATCCAGTACGGTCTGGCCCTGGAGGGGATCGCCACCCCGATCCAGTACATGATCACCGGTGCGGTGCTGCTGGCCACCGTGGTGATCGACTCCGTCACCCGCAAGACGCAGAAGACGGCGGGCCGCGCCTAGTCGCACCCGATCCGGAGCGGGATCCGGCCCTGGTCGGAGCCCGTCCGGCCCGCTCACGGCCCCGGCGCGCCCGGGCCTCACCCGTCCGGTCGTACGCCGTCCACAGTGCCCGACGCCACCCCGTGTGGCGCCGGGCACCTGTGCGTACATCCACTCGTACGTGGCGTGTGAGGCCCTACAGATGTGTACAGATATGACAAAGGCGTGACGGCACGGAGACAGCCCGGCGACCGGCGCCGCGAGCGGAACATTAGACTCGACAGACCAGCAAGCAACTGCAAGGAGGCACGGGTGCTGCTGACCCGCATCAAGGGACCGCGCGATCTGGACCGGCTCAGCCAGGAGGAGCTCGACCAGCTCGCCGCGGAGATCAGGTCCTTCCTCGTCGACGCCGTCTCCAAGACCGGCGGGCACCTCGGCCCCAACCTCGGTGTGGTCGAGCTGACCATCGCCCTGCACCGGGTCTTCGACTCGCCGAAGGACAAGGTCCTCTTCGACACCGGCCACCAGGCCTACGTCCACAAGCTGCTCACCGGCCGCCAGGACTTCGGGAACCTGCGCTCCAAGGGCGGCCTCTCCGGCTACCCCTCGCGCGCCGAGTCCGACCACGACGTGATCGAGAACTCGCACGCCTCCACGGTCCTGGGCTGGGCCGACGGCCTCGCGAAGGCCAATGAGGTGCTCGGCCGCGAGGACCACCACGTCGCGGCCGTCATCGGCGACGGCGCCCTCACCGGCGGCATGGCCTGGGAGGCGCTGAACAACATCGCCGCCGCCAAGGACCGCCCGCTGGTGATCGTCGTCAACGACAACGAGCGCTCCTACGGGCCCACCATCGGCGGACTCGCGAACCACCTGGCCACCCTGCGCACCACGGACGGCTACGAGCGCTTCCTGGCCCGCGGCAAGGACCTCCTGGAGCGCACCCCCGTCGTCGGGAAGCCGCTCTACGAGACCCTGCACGGCGCCAAGAAGGGCCTCAAGGACTTCATCGCCCCGCAGGGCATGTTCGAGGACCTGGGCCTGAAGTACATCGGGCCCATCAACGGCCACGACATCGAGGCCCTGGAGTCCGCCCTGCAGCGCGCCAAGCGCTTCAGCGGCCCGGTCATCGTGCACTGCCTGACCCAGAAGGGCCGCGGCTACACGCACGCCGAGCAGGACGAGGCCGACCGCTTCCACGGCATCGGCCCGATCCACCCGGACACCGGCCTGCCGGTGAGCACCGACGCCGCCAGCTGGACCTCCGTCTTCGCCGACGAGATGGTCAAGCTGGGCAAGGAGCGGCGGGACATCGTCGCGATCACCGCGGCCATGCTCCAGCCCGTGGGCCTCAAGCGCTTCGCGGACGCCTACCCGGACCGGATCTTCGACGTCGGCATCGCCGAGCAGCACGGCGCCACCTCGGCGGCGGGCCTGGCGACCGGCGGCGCCCACCCGGTCTTCGCGGTCTACGCGACCTTCCTCAACCGCGCCTTCGACCAGGTCCTGATGGACGTCGCCCTGCACAAGTGCGGGGTCACCTTCGTCCTGGACCGGGCCGGGGTCACCGGTACGGACGGCGCCTCCCACAACGGCATGTGGGACATGTCGATCATGCAGGTGGTGCCGGGGCTGCGGCTGGCCGCCCCGCGCGACGCCGAGCAGCTGCGCGCACAGCTCCGCGAGGCCGTCGAGGTGAAGGACGCCCCGACCGTCGTGCGCTACTCCAAGGGCGTCGTCGGCCCGGCCGTCCCGGCCGTCGGGCAGATCGGCGGCATGGACGTGCTGCGCGCTCCGGCCCCCGAGGTCACCCGACCGGACGTACTGATCGTCTCGGTCGGCGCGCTCGCCCCGATGTGCCTGGAGATCGCGGACCTGCTGGACAAGCAGGGCATCTCCTCGACCGTCGTGGACCCGCGCTGGGTCAAGCCGGTGGACGAGGCCCTGGCCCCGCTCGCCGACGGCCACCGGGTGGTCGTCACCGTCGAGGACAACGGGCGCACCGGCGGCGTCGGCGCGGCCGTCTCGCAGGCCCTGCGGGACGCGGGGGTCGACGTACCGCTGCGCGACTTCGGCATCCCGCAGCGCTTCCTGGACCACGCCTCCCGCAAGGAGGTCATGGCCGAGATCGGGCTGACCGCTCCGGACATCGCGCGGCAGGTCACCGGCCTGGTCGCCAAGCTGGACGGCCGCTACGACAACGAGCCGGCCGCCACGGTCGACTAGTCGGGGCGCGGCGGTCGCCGCCCCTGATCATCTGCGGTTGCACGTCACGGGCCGGGAGGTTCACCCTTGAAGGGTGGGCCTCCCGGCCCGTCCCGTTCCGGTGGTACCCGTGCAGTGGCGACGTGGTCGCTCCTGGGAGGTGCGTCGGTGAGTACGAATCTGAACAGCCCCTTCCGTACCAAGTCCGTCGAGCAGTCGATCCGCGACACCGAGGAGCCGGAACACGCGCTGCGGAAGTCCCTCTCGGCCTGGGACCTGACCGTCTTCGGCGTCGGCGTCATCATCGGCACCGGCATCTTCGTCCTCACCGGCAAGGTGGCCAAGGAGACCGCCGGCCCCGCCACCGCCCTCGCGTTCGTCGCGGCGGGCGTCGTGTGCGCGCTGGCGGCCCTGTGCTACGCCGAGTTCGCCTCGACCGTGCCGGTGGCGGGATCCGCGTACACCTTCTCCTACGCCTCGATCGGAGAGCTGCCCGCCTGGATCATCGGCTGGGACCTGGTGCTGGAGTTCGCGCTCGGCACCGCCGTCGTCGCGGTCGGCTGGTCGGGCTACGTCCGCTCGCTGATGGACAACGCGGGCATCCACCTGCCGGCCTCGCTCCAGGGGCCCGACGTGGCGGGCGGCACCTTCGACCTGCTCGCCTTCGTCCTGGTGCTGGTCCTGACCGCGATCCTCGTCGTCGGCGTGAAGCTCTCGGCGCGCATCACGGGCGTGGTGGTCGCGATCAAGGTCACCGTGGTGCTCATCGTGATCATCGCGGGCCTGTTCTTCATCACGAAGTCCAACTACCACCCGTTCATCCCGCCCGCCGAGCCCCAGAAGGGCGGCTCCGGGCTGGACGCCCCGCTGGTCCAGCTGATCTTCGGCTACGAGCCCACCAACTTCGGCGTCATGGGCATCTTCACCGCGGCCTCCGTCGTCTTCTTCGCCTTCATCGGCTTCGACGTGGTGGCCACCGCCGCCGAGGAGACCAAGCTGCCGCAGAAGGACATGCCGCGCGGCATCCTCGGTTCGCTGGTCATCTGCACCGTGCTCTACGTGGCGGTGTCGATCGTGGTGACCGGCATGCAGAACTACAAGGACCTCTCCACCAGCGCCCCGCTCGCCGACGCCTTCAAATCGGCCGGGCATCCGGTCTACGGCGGCATCATCAGCTTCGGCGCGGCCGTGGGCCTGACCACCGTGTGCATGATCCTGTTGCTGGGGCAGACCCGGGTGTTCTTCGCGATGAGCCGCGACGGACTGCTGCCGCGCTTCTTCTCCCGGACCCACCCGAAGTACCGCACGCCGTACCGGCCGACGATCCTGCTCGGCGTGATCATCGCGATCGTCGCCGGTTTCACCAGCATCAACGAACTGGCCACGCTGGTGAACATCGGCACGCTCTTCGCCTTCGTGGTCGTGGCGCTCGGCGTGATGGTCCTGCGCCGCACCCGCCCCGACCTGCACCGGGCCTTCCGCACCCCGTGGGTGCCGCTGGTGCCCGTCCTGTCGATCGCGGCGTCGGTCTGGCTGATGCTCAACCTGCCGGCCGAGACCTGGCTGCGCTTCGGGATCTGGATGGTGATCGGCTTCTTCGTCTACTTCCTGTACGGCAAGCAGCACAGCCGGCTGGGGCGGGGCGAGGGCATGACGGCCGACGCGGTGCACGAGGACCGCTGAGCCGCGAGGCGGCGGGGGTCCCCGCCCGCCGGCGGCTCAGCCGCCGGTGGCCGGGGACTTCTTCGCGTCGGCCGGGATCTTGCGGTCGTTGCGCAGGGCCTCCCACAGGGTGGAGGCCTGCGGCTCGGCGACGATCACGCGGTTGCGGTCGATCTTGTCGTAGTCGACCGGCAGCATGATGGTCTCCATGGTGCTCGGGTCGACGCCCTTCATGCTCTGCGCGAAGTCCGCGAGGGCCGTGAGCGAACCGAGGCCGGAGTCGGTGGTGAGCGACTTGGTCCCGGCGTCCGCGAGCTTGTAGAGCCGGGCCGGGTTGCCGAGGGCGTCCTGGTTCTTGATCTCGGACAGCAGCGCCATCATGAACTGCTGCTGGAGACCTATCCGTCCGAGGTCGCTGCCGTCGCCGTAGCCGTAACGGGTACGGACGAACTTCAGCGAGTCGGTGCCGTTCAGGCGGTGCGTGCCGGCGTCGAGCTTGAGCCCGCCCTTGGCCCCGGACATGGGCTTGTCCAGCGTCACGGTGACCCCGCCGAGGGCGTCCACCAGGCCCTTGAACCCGGCGAAGTCCACCTCCACGAAGTGGTCCACGCGGATCCCGGACATCTCCTCCACGGTCTTGACCACGCAGGCCGGACCGGCGACGGAGTAGACGGAGTTGAACATGACCCGCTTCGCGGGGGCCAGCGTCCTGCCCTCGCCGTCCTTGCACTCGGGCCGGGTGATCAGGGTGTCGCGGGGGATGCTCACCGCGGTGGCCTTCGCCCGGCCCTCGGGTATGTGCACGAGCATCGCGGTGTCCGAGCGGGCCCCGCTGACGTCGCCGTGGTCGAGGTCGCCGTTGGCCCCGGCGCGCGAGTCGGAGCCGAGCACGAGGACGTTCTGGGCGCCGGGAACGACCTTCGCGGGCCGGTTGTCACCGATGGCCCGGTCCAGGTCGACGCTGTCGATGTTGCCGTTGAGGTGGCTGTAGGCCCACCACCCCGCGCCCGCGCCGAGCAGGATCACCGCCGCGAGCGCCACCAGCGCGATCCGCAGGACCCGGCGGCCGCGCGAGCGGGTCGGGCGGGCGGGGGCGGCGTCGGAGCCGGTGGAGTCGCCGGAGCCGCCCGCAGCGTCCGGCGACGCGTCCGACGTGCTGTCTGCTGACGCGGCGTTGGTCTTCATCTGCCCCGGTCCTCCGCTCGATTGTTCGATCGCGCACTATAGACCACCGGGGTCCCGCGCCCACCCCGCCCGTCGGCCGGCCGTTCCCGCGCGTGTTCGAGCGGCGGGGAGTGTGTGCGAGGATCACGGGCGCGAAGGAACGGCGGGAGCGACGGGTGGGGGCGGGCGTCACGTGAAGAGCGGACGATCGTCACCGCGCGGACGCCGCGGACCGGCGACCGGCGCCCCGGCGCCGCAGGACCCCTCCCACACGCTCCACTTGGTGGCCCACCCGGCCGACGCGCTCGCCGTCACGGGCACCGCGCTCGTGCGCGCCCTGGGCCAGCCCGCGCACGCCGTGACGGTCGTCTGCCTGGTCCCCGGGCCCGCGCAGGCCCGCGACCACCTCCTCCAGGTGATCGGCCGCGGCGGCCGCTGGGAGCCGGACAGCGAACCGCTCGGGTCCGCCGGGCTGTTGCGCCTCTTCCGGCTGGGCACCCGGCCCGGCACCACGGTCTGCTTCGTCGAGCCGCCGGAGCCGTCCGCCCCGCACGCCCCGCTGGCCGACCTGGCCGCCGCGCTGCTGCGCCGGTTCGCGCCGGGCGTGGTGTGCACCCTGGACCCGGATCCCGAACACCTCGAGTGGAGCGAGGCGCAGGGCGCGTCCTACGCCGACCACCCCGACCACGCGGCGGTGGCCCGCGCGGCCCTGGAAGCGGTCCGCGCGCTGCGCGCGGAGCGTCCCGGCGCCGCGACCGTCGCCGTCGAGTGCTTCCGGGCCGCGGCCTCCTGCGTCCGGGCCGCCCCCACCGCCGTGGTCCGCTACCCCGGGCCGCGGATCGCCCTCGGCCGCGGCCCGGACGGGCGGCTGACCGCGCACGCCGCGCTCGGCGGGGCCGTGGTGCGCTGGACCGAGCGGACCGTCGGCGGACCCGAGTGGGTGCGCGAGGTCCTCGACACCCCGCCCCTGCTGCCGGTGCTCTGCGTGGCCCGCAGCGCGCAGGGCTGGGCCCATCTCTTCTCGCTGCGGCCGGTCCCCGACGGCCCGGACGGCCCCGGCGTCGAGGTGATGCACGCCGTGCAGTACCAGACGGGGCGCCCGGTGGGCGGCTGGCGCTCGCTCGGCAATCCGAACGGCGCGGCCACCGGCAAGGGCCGCGCGGCCGGGGTGCCCTGCGCGGTGGTCGACGCCGAGGGCTGCGTCCACGTGTACCTCCGCAACTTCGGGCGCGGGGTGAGCGCCCGCTCGCAGCGCGAGGACGGTTCCTGGACGCCCTGGCGGGACCTGCAGGGCTCCGAGGTCCAGGACGGGCTGGCCGCCGCGCTCGACGCGGCGGGGCGGCCCGTGCTGTTCGCCCCGTCCCGGGACGGGGTGCTGCGGTGGCGCCACGACGCGGCGGCCGGCGACCTGCGCCGGGCCGGGCCGCCGCTGCCGCTGCTCGCGCCGCCGGGCACCGCGCTGAGCGCGCTCGCCACCGGGCCGGGCCGGATCACCCTGTACGGCTGCGACGGGCGGGACGGGGCGACGTACGCCCTGCGCGACGGCGCCGCGCCGACCTCGCTGGGCGGCGCCGGAGCGGCCGGGCCCGGCGCGGCGGAGGGCGCCCGCGTGCTGCGGGCGGACATCGACTCCTACGACTGCACCGTGCTCCTGCGCCGGACGCCCGAGGGAGCCGTCGGCGTCGGCGCCTACCCGACCGAGCAGGAACGGGCGGGCCTGTGGTGGGAGCCGTTGGGCGCGCCCGGCCCGCGCGAACCGGCGGCCGCGGTCGACGGCTTCGGCCGCCTCACGATCCTCTCCCTGGGCGCGGACGGCCGGTTGTCGGTGACGCGCCAGGACCCGACCGTGGCGGGGCTGGCCTTCGGCGGGTGGACGGTGGTCTAGTGCCGTGGCCGGAAAGGTTTGCCGGGTCGCGGTGTCCGGTGCGGTGCATCGCAAGGCGGAGGACCGCGGCTCGTACTGGACGTACTTGCGTGGGCCGACAACGCGGCGAGGTGCCGTGCCGGGCGCCGCGACACGGTGAACCTTTCCGGTCACGGCACTAGAGCCCCTTACCCCGTACGGGGGGTGCCGGGCAAATCGACAAATTGATTTACAATTCCCGTATCTTGCGACGATCGGACCGGGAACTCGGCAGCGTGGGAGACCGGTTGTGAAAGGCGCGGAGAGGTTCAACATGCCTGGTACTGCGATACAGGCCGGGGCGGGGGAAGAAGGTCCGGTCGGCGCGACCGGCCGCCCCACCCTGAGGGTCGGCGACGCGGGCGGCGAGGCGTACGTCGACCCCCGCGCGACCCCGTTGGCCGCCCGCGAGGCCAACCGCGCCGCCGTCGCCGCCCTCCTGGACTCCCTGGGGGTGGCCCACTTCGCCGTCCGCGGCAAGTCCGACCACGGCACGGTCATCGCCGTCGAGGCGTCCGACCGGGACCGGGTGCTCGAAGGGCTGCGCCGCCGCCTCGCCACCGCCGCCGGGCACGTCAGCGCACTGGTCGCCGAGCCGCTGCGCACCCCCCGACCGGTCGCCGGTCACGACGCGGCGGTGTGGCAGCGCGCCCGCACGGCCGCCGCCGTCCAGGTCAGCTGGTACCGGACCGACCCCGGCGGCCACCTGCTCCTGGGGCACGAGTACGGCTGCGCGGTGGAGTTCTGGACCCGCGAGGGCGACCGGCTGATCGCGCCCCGCGCCAACCGCGTCACCTGGTCCGTCGCCGCCGACGGCCCCGCCCTGCTGGGCGCCGGACGGCTCTTCAGCCGCTTCGTGCCCGTCCACACCACCCTCGACGAGGCGCCCGCGCTCGCCACCCGGCCCGAGTTCCTCGTCCCGCTGGTCGAGGACATCGACTTCCCCGTGGACGCCGTCTTCACCTGGGTCGACGGCACCGACCCCGTCTGGGCCGCCCGCAAGGCCGCCGCCCGGGGCGAGGCCTACCACGCCGAATCGGCCAGCGACGCCCGCTTCCTCAACCGCGACGAGCTGCGCTACTCGCTGCGCTCGCTGCACCTGTTCGCGCCCTGGATCCGCACGGTCCACGTGGTCACCGACGACCAGGTGCCCGCCTGGATGCGGCGCGACCTGCCGGGCTTCCGCATCGTCAGCCACCGCGAGATCTTCCGGAACCCGGCCGACCTGCCCACCTTCAACTCGCACGCCATCGAGAGCCGACTGCACCACGTCCCCGGACTCTCCGAGCACTTCCTCTACTTCAACGACGACATGTTCCTCGGCCGCCCGCTGACCCCGCACGCCTTCTTCACCCCCGTCGGCACGGCCCGCTACTTCCCCTCCCCGAACCGCATCCCGCAGGGCCCGGTGACCGACGCCGACACCCCCGTCGACGCCGCCTGCAAGAACAACCGGGCGCTGCTGCTGGAGCGGTTCGGCCGGGTCATCACCCAGCCGATGGAGCACATCCCCTACGCCCTGCGCCGCAGCGCGATGGCCGAGGCCGAGGCGGACTTCCCGCGCGAGTGGGCCCGTACCTCGGCCAGCCGGTTCCGTGCGATGACCGACCTGTCGCCGACCTCGTCCCTGGCGCTGTACTACGCGGCGCTCACCGGCCGGGCCCAGCCCGGCTCGATGGCCTTCACCTACCTCCAACTGGCCGTACCGGACCTCGCGCGGCGCCTGGAGCGCCTGCTCAAGGGCCGGGATCAGGACTCCTTCTGCCTCAACGACGCCTTCTCCACCCCGGAGGACATGGCGGTGCAGCAGGAACTCCTGAGCGGATTCCTGGACGCCTACTTCCCGGTCCCCGGACCCTGCGAACTCTGAGAAGGAGCGTGCGAGATGCAAGATTCCGGATCGAACAGTTCCGCCTCCGAGGTCTACCAGAAGCTGGTGCCCCGGCCCGTGCGCACCGTGGCCATGAACACCGTGCCCGTACCGGTGCGCCGCACGCTCAAGAAGCGGCTGGACCGCGCCCTGGTCCAGCGCGAGTCCCGGCTGCACCAGCGGGCCCTGCGCCGACTGCGCACCACGGACTTCAGCAACCTGCCCGAGGGCCGGACCAAGGCCGCGGACGGCCGGGTCGGCCATGTCCACGCGAGCCTCACCGCCGACCTCGCCCGCCGCACCGACCTCGCGCTGGTCACCACCGTGCTGGACGCGGCGAAGATCCCCTGGTTCACCGTGCCCGCGCTCGACGACCGCCGGATGTGCCTGGCCGTCCCCCGCGCGCACAAGCGCGCCGTGCGCCGCGTGCTGCGCGCGCTGCTGGAACGGCAGACCGGATACGTGGTCTCCGTCCTGCCGGGCAAGGACGACACCGCCAAGATCCCCGGCAGCCACGTCAAGGCCTGGAAGCACTACGGCGCCTCCCGGGTCATCCGCGTCGTGTGGCTGCGCGCCGACCCCACCGGCTCGCTCTGGGTCGGCGAGAACCAGGGCGTGGAGATCGAGTTCTGGACCGCGGACACCGGCCGGGCCGCCCCCCGGCTGGTGGGCCCGCGCCCCAACCGGGTGCAGCGGGTCGTCCCGGCCGACGACCCGCGGCCCGTCGAGATCACCCACGACCGGCTCACCGGTTACGCCGACACCGACGCGGGCGCCGCGCCGACCCGCACCCGGGCCGGTTTCGACGTGCCGCGCCTGGAAGAGGTCACCTTCCCCGTGGACGCGGCCGTGCTCTGGTGCCACGACGAGCCGTGGGCGCAGGCGCTGCTGCGCGCCACCCTGCGGTCCCTGCACCAGTACGCCCCCTGGATCGACCGGGTGCACGTCCTCGCGCTCGCGCCCGTCCCGCCGTGGGTGCACGCCGACGACCGGCTGCGGATCGTGCCCGTCGGCCCGGACGCGGAGCAGGAGCTGCACGCGGTGCCCGGCCTCGCCGACCGGTTCCTGTACTTCCGGCCCGGCGCCCTGCTCGGCCGCCCCGTGCGGCCCTTCGACTACTTCACCGCGCTCGGCGGCACCCGGCCCCGGCGCGGGCCCTGGACCCCGCGCGAGGCGGCCGCGCCCTGGACCGGCTGGGCCTACTCCTTCACCCAGCGCGCGGTGACCCACGGCTACGCGCCGGGCCCCCAGCCGTACGCGCGCGAGATCCTCGCGGCGGTGGCCGACGGCTTCGGCGGCCACCGGCCGCCCGACGCGGGCCAGTACGCCCCGGAACTGGAGGGGACCCACCCGCTGGACGGGGTCGTCCACCACGCCGCGCACTTCTCCGGGCACGCCGAACCCTCCGGCGAGGCCACGATCGCGGTGCACGCGGCCGTGCCCGGCGTCACCCGCTGGCTCGACCGGCTCCTCGTGCGCCGCGACGCCCAGCAGATGCAGCTGAGCGGGCTGGGCTCGCCCGACGCGCTCGACCACGGCGGGACCCGGTCCGTACTGGACTTCCTGCGCCGGTACTACCCCGTGCCCAGCCCCTACGAGCAGGCCGTGGCCGAGCCCGCCGCCGCGCCGGAGACCGCCGCCGCGAGCGCCCCCACCGGCTTCGACTCCGCCTCCGCCCTCCTGGCCGGTTTCTCCACCGAGGCGTTCGACACCGACGCCGGGAGCGGCTTCGACGCCGTGGGCTTCGCTTTCGAGACGGACCTCGACGGGGACCCCGGCGCACCCCCGGTGCGGACCGTGCGCGGGGAGGCGGGCACCCCTTCATGACCGCGGCCAATCCCGAAGCGTCCCCGGCGGTCGCCCTCTACCGGGCCGTCCTGCCCACCCGGCTGCGCCGCGGCCTGGCCCGGCGCGTCCCCGTCGGGCTGCGCACCGTGGTCAAGCGGCTGCTGCGCGGGGCCCGCTTCGGCTTCGGCCCGGCCCGGTCGCTGCGCGCCCGGCGGGCCCGCGCGCGCTGGCCGCACCTCTTCCAGGAGGGCGAGGGGCTGGCCGTACTGGTCGGCACCGGCGCCCGGATCGCGCTGGTGCGCTCGACGGCCTCGCCGCTCGGGCTGCGGGAGGCCAACCTCGAACTGGTCGCGGGCGCCCTGGAGCAGGCGGGCGTCGACTACTTCGCCGTGCGCGGGGCCAGCGACCTGCGCGCCTGCTTCGCCGTGCGCGAGGAGGACCGGCCACGGGTGGCCGACGCCCTGCGCGCGTGCGGGCGCCGGACCCCGCTGTACGTCGCCCACGCCGGTGCGGAGGACGCGGTCCAGCAGCCCCCGCGGCCCCCGCAGGCCCCCGGCCGGGCCGCGCTCGGCGGCTCGCGCCGCGGCCGCCGCACCACCGGCGCGGCCGCCGTGCTCCGCGTCGGCATGGTCTGGCGGGACCCGGGCGGCTCGCTCTCCCTCGGCCTCGAATACGGCTGCGACCTGGAGTTCTGGCAGCACGAGGAGGGGCGGCTGATCGCGCCCCGGCCGAACCGGGTGACCAGCAGCGTGCCCGTCGACGCCCCCCGGATCACCGTCCCCGTGGGTCGGCTCACCACCTTCTGCGCCCGCCACACGCACCGCACCCGGCAGGTCCGCACCGTCGAGCCCTACGCCGCCGCGCTCCCCGAGGACGTGCGCTTCCCCGTCGACGTCGTCTACACCTGGGTCGACGGCGACGACCCGGAGTGGCGGCGGCGCCGCCGCGAACAGGGCGGCGAGGGCTACCACGCGGAGTCCGCCAACCCCGCGCGCTACCTCAACCGCGACGAACTGCGCTACTCGCTGCGCTCGGTGGCACAGCACGCGCCCTGGGCCCGGCGGATCTTCCTCGTCACCGACCGGCAGCGGCCGCACTGGCTGGACGCCGACCACCCCCGGATCACGGTGGTCGACCACCGGGAGATATTCGACGACCCCGCGGCCCTGCCCACCTTCAACTCCCACGCCATCGAGAGCCGACTGCACCACATCGACGGCCTCGCCGAGCACTTCCTGTACTTCAACGACGACATGTTCCTCGGCCGCCCCGTCACCCCCCAGGACTTCTTCCTGTCCAACGGGATGACCCGGGTGTTCCTGTCGCCCGCCCAGATACCGCGGCCCGGCGTCGCCCCCGGGGACCGCCCGGTGGACGCGGCCGGCAAGAACAACCGGCGGATCATCGAGGAGCTCTTCGGCACCACCCTCGTGCAGAAGATCCGGCACGCCCCCTACCCGCTGCGCCGCAGCGTGCTGTCCGAGATGGAGGAGCGGTTCGCCGGACCGCACCGGGCCACCACCTTCAGCCGCTTCCGCAGCGCGAGCGACATCTCCATCCCGTCCTCCCTCTACCACTACTACGCCTACCTGACCGGTCGCGCGGTGCCCTCGGACATCGCCTACGCCTACCTGCCCCTGGACCGGCCCGAGGTCGAGCGCCGGCTGAACATCCTGCTGGCCCGCCGCGACCGCCAGGCCTTCTGCGTCAACGACACCGTCTCCGACGGCCGCGACCAGGAGCGCCAGGAGCGGATGCTCCAGGGCTTCCTGCGGTCCTACTTCCCCGTCCCCGGTCCCTTCGAGCGGAAGGAGTTCCACGACCGATGAAGATCTCCTTCCTGATCAACAACATCTACGGCATCGGCGGCACCAACCGGACGGTGATCAACCTCGCCGAGGCCCTGTCCGCGGACCACGAGGTCGAGATCGTCTCGGTGTTCCGGCGCACCGGCGCGCCCCCCAAGTTCGCCATCTCCCCGCAGGTCGCCGTCCGTGCCCTGGTGGACCTGCGGCCCGGCCGCACCGGCGCGGACCGGGGCCACCCGGACCTGGCCGGACCCACCCTGGTGGTGCCCCGCCAGGAGGAGTTCCACGAGCAGTACAGCGCCCTGTCCGACCGGCGGATCATCGACGAGCTGAGCGGGACCGGCGCCGACGTCGTGGTCGGCACCCGGCCCAGCCTGAACCTCTTCGTCGCCCGGTACACCCGGGAGGGCGCGCTGCGGGTGGCCCAGGAGCACATGACGCACCTGGCCGTCCCCGGCGCCGTACGGGCCGAGATGGCCCGGGAGTACCCGCGCCTCGACCTCGTCACCACGGTCACCGAGGCCGACGCCCGCTCCTTCCGCACGCACACCCCGGTCCCCGGGGTGCCCGTGCACGCCGTCCCCAACAGCGTCCCGCGGCCGGTGGTCGCGCCCTCCGACGGCACCCGCAAGGTCATCGTCAGCGCGGGCCGCATGCACCACGTCAAGCGCTACGACCTGCTGGTCCGCGCCTTCGCCCGGCTCGCCCCCGAGTTCCCGGACTGGCGGCTGCGGATCTACGGCGACGGGGACGAGGCCGGGGCGCTGCGGACCCTGGTCAACGACCTGGACCTGGCCGGCCGGATCCTGCTGATGGGCGGCTTCTCGCCGATCGAGTCGGAGTGGGCCAAGGGCTCGATCGCGGCGGTGACCTCCAGCGCCGAGTCCTTCGGGATGACCCTGGTCGAAGCCATGCGCTGCGGTCTGCCCGTCGTCGCCACCGACTGCCCGGTCGGCCCCCGCGAGATCCTGCGCGACGGCGAGGACGGCCTCCTCGTCGCCAACGGCGACGTCGCCGCCATCGCCGAGGGACTCGGCCGACTGATGGCCGACGCGCCGCTGCGCGCCACGATGGCCGCCGCCGCACTGCGCAACGCGGAGCGCTACGACCCCGCCGTGATCGCCGCCCGTTACACGGCGCTGTTCGAGGAGGCCGCCGGTCGCCGCGCGGCCGCCCGTTCCGGCTACCGCAGGCCCACGGCCGCCCGGCTGGGGCGCCCGCCGGGCGACAGCGCCCCGCCCGAGTCGCCGAAGAGCGCCGTGTGCCACGTCGAGGCACCGGACGCGGGATGGCTGGCCCTGACCTGCGACGGCCCCGCGGGGAGCAAGGGCCGCGGCGCCTTCCTGCTGCGCCACCGCCCCTCCAGCGGCTCCCGGCTGCCCGACCTGCTCCTGGACACCGAGCGGGCGACGCTGCCCACGGGGGCCGTGCGGCACACCGCCGTCGTCCCGCCCGCCGCCCTGGACCACCTCGGCGACGGCCGGTGGCGGGTCATGCTCTCCACCGGCAAGGGCGACCCCGTCCACCTCAAGGCGGGGATCCGCGACACCCGGGGGCTCATCGACGCCCGCGCCCGCCTCCTCCAAGCCCCCGGCGCCGGACCGGTCCTGTGGAACCTGCCCTACGCGCAGCCGAACGGCGCCCTGATGCTGCGCACCGTGCGCCGCGAGGCGCACGCGGAAGCCAGCGGGGTCCTCGTCGGCGAGGACGGGATCACCGTCACCGGGGTGCTCTGCGGAGCGCGGACCCTGGAGCACGGCGCCCGCTTCGTGCTCGTACGGCGCGGTGCGCACCGCAGCGAGCTGTCGCTCCCGGTGGAGGTGCTCGGCGAGCGCTCCTTCCGGATGGAACTGCCCCTGGTCCAGCTGGTCGAGGACCGCCTCGCCCGCTGGGAGGACTGGGACTGGTGGCTCCAGCCCGACCCCGCGCACCGGCGCCGGGTGCGCGTCTGCCACCTCTTCGAGGACTTCCCCGACGTGCGGGGCGCCTACCCGTACCCCGCCGTTCCCCTCTCCGCCGACGACGTGTCCCGCTTCGTCGTCGTGCACCCGTCCCGGCCGGTCCGAGTCCGGCCCTACTGCTCCGTCTCCGGAGCCATGGCTATGAACGTGGTGGACCGATGAACCGAAACCGATCGATCCTGCACGTCGTCGCCCACCAGGACGACGACCTGTACTTCATGAACCCGGACCTGGTCCGCTCGCTCCAGGACGGCGACCCCGTCGCCACGGTCGTCCTGACGGCGGGCGAGGGCGACGGCATCAACGCCGACACCAACGACCCGGAGCGGGCCGCGCTGCCCACCGACTACGCGGGCTACAGCACGGCCCGCGGCTGCGGCCTGCGCTCCGCGTACGCGCGGATGGCCACCGGCGAGCGCGACAGCCCCTGGGCGCGCGAGATCACCGAGCTGGTGCCCGGCTTCGCGGTGGAGCGCTTCACCCTCCTCGCCCAGCCGTCCGTGCGGATGTACTTCTGCCAGCTGCACATGGGCGTGCCCACGCCCGCCGGCCCCCGCACCCGGATGTTCGAGCTGTGGAACGGCGTCCACCCCAGCCAGGCGACCGTGCCGGTGCACGGCTCGGCGCTGACCGAGGTCCAGCAGGTCTCCCGCGAGATGGTCGTCGCCGGTCTCGCCGCGCTGCTCGCCGAGATCCGGCCCACCACCGTCCGCACCCTGGACCCCGACCCGGAACACGACGGCGGCAAGAGCGAGTTCGTCACCTCCGACCACGTCGACCACGCCACCACCGCCGAGTTCGCCATCGCGGCCCTGGCCCGCTACCGGGAGGGCGCGGAGCGCGCCCCGGTCGTCGAGTTCTACCGCGCCTACGCCAACCGCTTCTGGGGCCCGAACCTGGACCGCATGGAGCTGGCCGAGAAGGCCGACTACCTGGCCACCTACATGGGCCTGGACGCCACCCACTGCCCGCAGGGCACCTGCCAGGTCTGCGGCGACCGCCAGCTCGGCCCCAACCCGTACCGCAGCACCCACATGCGCAGCACCGCCTACCGCTACTCGCCCGCCACCGACTGGCTCCGGCTCGGTCCCGGCGGCCGCCTGAACGCCTTCACCGTGCTCGCGGGCCGCCTGGTGTTCTTCACCGAGACCGGTCCGGGCACCGGCCGCTGGCAGGGCCCCTTCCCGCTCGGCGACGGCTGGCTCGCCCCCACGGTCGCGCTGGCCGGGGTGGCCGGGGGACCGGCGCACGTGGTGGCGCAGCGCCGCCGCACGGCCGAGGGCGGCGCGGTCGGCATCGACCTGGTGTACACGACGCAGCACGCCGACGGCAGCGGCTTCAGCGGCTGGCAGTCGCTGGAGTCCCCGGAATGGGTCCACGCGGACGGCCGCCGCCAGCGCGAACTCGGGGTCCCGATGGCCGCGGTGGACGGCGCGGGCCTGCTGTACGTCTTCGCCCGCAACTTCGACCAGGGCGTCTCCATGCGGCGCCAGAACGCCCAGGGCGGCTGGGAGCCCTGGGTGGGCCTCGGCGGCAGCTTCCTCCAGGACGCGGGCACCGCGATCACCACCGAGTTCGGCACCGTCGAGCTGTACGTACCGGGCAAGAGCTCCGTGGTCCGCTGGTTCCAGAAGGAGCCGGGCGCGCCCTTCACCCGCGACGACTCCCTGGTGACCGGGCCCGTGGCCACCGGCGGGATCACCGCCGTGAACTCCGGCGGCGGCCGCACCTGCCTCTACTTCCGCGAGGCCGGCACCCAGCAGGTCATGGCGTACCGCCAGCACGACACCGGCCGCTGGCCCGGCTCGGGCGCGGGCGTCGGCGGCGCCGGCGGTACGGGCGCGGTCGCCGCGCTGTGGGCCCCGCAGCGCGGTGCCCGCGAGGCCCACCTGGCCCACCGCAGCGGCCGCGGCCGGCTCGCGGTCTCGCTGCCCGACCGGGAGAAGGACGTCTCCGGGGCCCGCTGGCGGGAGGGCGGCGAGATGTTCGTCCAGGCCCCCTCGCTCGCCTACGACGCGGCGGGCGCCGTGGTCGTCGCGGTCGTCGGGACGGACGGGCGGCTCCACGTCCGCCGCCAGCTCGCCCCGGAGACGGGCAGCCCGCTGGGGCCCGTCGTGACGGCGTGAGGCGGCGGCGCCTGGCGGCGCTGGGGCTGGTCCTGGTGCTCGCCGCGGCCCTGGGCTGGGCCCGCGGCGGCGCCGACGCCCCGCTGTGGGACGGGTCCGGGGAAGCGGATCCGGCCGCCGGGCCCGCGGTGGTGGTCCTGCAGTGGAACATCTGCGGGGCCGCCCACCAGTGCAGCAACCGGGGCGCCGCGGGCAAGGGCACCTCGGTCGCCCGGCTGGTGGACGAGGTGGCGCTGCGCCATCCCGACCTGCTCGGCGTCAACGAGATCTGCCGCGGCCAGTTCGAGGCGCTGCAGGCCGTCTTCAAGGAGCGCGGCCTGGCCCTGCAGGGTGCCTACCAGCAGATGCACGGCAACGTGCCGGCCTGCGGCGACGACAGCTCCTACGGGCTGGCGGTGTTCTCCCGCGAGGCGCCGACCGGCCCGCCGAGCTACCGGCCCTTCACCGACACGGACGGCGAGACCTACCGGGCCGCGGGCCGCTCGGAGCCGGTGCTGCGCGGGCTGCTCTGCCTGCCCACCCGGGCCCGGGGCCGGGCGGTGACCTTCTGCGGGACCCACGCGGGGACCGCCGACAGCCAGCTGAAGGAACTCCACCGCTGGTTCGGCGACCCGACCCTCTTCGCGCCCACCACCCCGGTGATCCTGGCGGGCGACCTGAACCAGCAGCCCAACGAGGGCTCCCTGGCCGGGCTGTACGGGCACACGCGCGGCGAGAAGGACCAGCACGAGCCCGACGGGCGCTTCCTGGAGGCGGACGAGCGCAACCGGCGCTGGTTCAAGATGGGCGGGACCGGGGGAGTGCGCTGCCACGACCCCGTACCGGCGCGGTGCCGCAACGGCGCGCCGACCGCCGAGGACGGCCGCAAGATCGATTACGTCTTCGCCACCGAGGCCCACTTCACCGCCCCCCGGGCGGCCACGATCAAGGCTCCGGAGTCGGACCACGTCCTGTACGAGGGCGTCTTCCAGTTCCGCGGGTAGCGCCGGAACGCGCAACGGCGGGCGGTACGGGATCGCTCCCGTACCGCCCGCCGTCCGTCGTGCGGTGGTGTTCCCGTTACGCCGGGACGCTCGCCAGGCCCGGGGCGAGGAACTTCTTGCCGTTCACCCGCTCCGAGACGCCCTCGCGGTCCAGGTACGGCGTGACGCCGCCCAGGTGGAAGGGCCAGCCCGCGCCGGTGATCAGGCAGAGGTCGATGTCCTGGGCCTCGGCCACGACACCCTCCTCCAGCATCAGGCCGATCTCCTGCGCCACCGCGTCCAGGACGCGCATCCGGACCTGCTCCTCGGTCAGGACGCTGTCGCCCTGGACGAGCAGCGCGGCGACCTCGGGGTCGAGCTCCGGCTTGAAGCCGTTCTCCGGCTTGTAGACGTAGAAGCCGCGCTTGCCGGCCTCGACGACCCGCTTGAGGTTCGGCGAGACGGTGAACCGGTCCGGGAAGGCGCGGTTCAGGGTCTCGGACACGTGCAGACCGATGGCCGGACCGACCAGCTCCAGCAGCACCAGCGGGGACATCGGCAGGCCGAGCGGCTCGATGGCCTTCTCCGCCGTGACCACCGGGGTGCCCTCGTCGATGACGTTCTGGATCTCGCCCATGAAGCGGGTGAGGATGCGGTTCACGACGAACGCCGGGGCGTCCTTGGTGAGGACCGCGGTCTTCTTCAGCTTGCGCGCCACGCCGAAGGCCGTGGCCAGCGAGGCGTCGTCGGTCTGCTCGCCGCGGACGATCTCCAGCAGCGGGAGGATCGCGACCGGGTTGAAGAAGTGGAAGCCGACCACGCGCTCCGGGTGCTGGAGCTTGGAGGCCATCTCCGACACCGACAGCGAGGAGGTGTTGGTGGCGAGGATCGCGTGCGCCGGAGCGACCGCCTCGACCTCCGCGAACACCTTCTGCTTGACGGACATCTCCTCGAACACGGCCTCGATGATGAAGTCCGCGTCCGCGAAGCCCTCGGCCTTGTCCAGGACACCGCTCACCAGGCCGGTCAGGCGGTTGGCCTTGTCCTGGTTGATGCGGCCCTTGCCGAGCAGCTTCTGGATCTCGGCGTGGACGTAGCCCACGCCCTTGTCCACGCGCTCCTGGTCGATGTCGGTGAGCACCACCGGCACCTCCAGGCGGCGCAGGAAGAGCAGCGCCAGCTGCGAGGCCATCAGGCCCGCGCCGACGACGCCGACCTTGGTGACCGGGCGGGCCAGGGCCTTGTCCGGGGCGCCGGCCGGGCGCTTGGCGCGCTTCTGGACCAGGTTGAAGGCGTAGATCCCGGAGCGCAGTTCGCCGCCCATGATGAGGTCGGCCAGGGCCGCGTCCTCGGCGTCGAAGCCCTTCTGGAGGTCCCCGTCCTTGGCGGCCTCGATGATCTCCAGCGCGCGGTAGGCGGCCGGGGCCGCGCCGTGCACCTTGGAGTCGGCGATGGCGCGGCCGCGGGCGACCGCCGCGTCCCAGGCCTCGCCGCGCTCGACCTCGGCGCGTACGACCTCGGTCTTGCCGGCCAGGACGTTCGCCGTCCAGATCAGCGACTGCTCCAGGAAGTCCGCACCCTCGAAGAGGGCGTCGGCGATGCCCAGCTCGAAGACCTGCTTCCCCTTGAGCTGGCGGTTCTGGTTCATCGAGTTCTCGATGATCACCGAGACCGCGCGGTCCGCGCCGATCAGGTTCGGCAGCAGGGCGCAGCCGCCCCAGCCGGGGACCAGACCGAGGAAGACCTCGGGCAGGGAGAAGGCCGGGATGGCCTTCGAGACGGTGCGGTAGGTGCAGTGCAGACCGACCTCGACACCGCCGCCCATCGCCGCGCCGTTGTAGTAGGCGAAGGTGGGGACGGCCAGCGCGGCCAGGCGCTTGAAGACGTCGTGGCCGCCCTTGCCGATGGCGAGCGCCTCGTCGTGCTTCTTGAGCAGCTCGACGCCCTTGAGGTCGGCGCCGACCGCGAAGATGAACGGCTTGCCGGTCAGGCCCGCACCGACGATGGAGCCCGCGAGGGCCTCCTGCTCCAGCTGGTCGATCGCCGCGTTCAGGTTGGCGAGGGACTGCGGACCGAAGGTGGTCGGCTTGGTGTGGTCCAGGCCGTTGTCCAGCGTGACGAGCGCGAAGCGCCCGGCGCCGAACGGCAGGTCGAGGTGGCGGACGTGCGCCTGCGTGACGACCTCGTCCGGGAACAGCTCGGCCGCGCCCTTCAGGAGCTCAGTGGTGGTGGTGCTCACTTGCTGCCTCCGTCGAAGTGCGGGTTCTCCCAGATGGTGGTCGCGCCCATGCCGAAGCCGACGCACATGGTGGTCAGGCCGTAGCGGACGTGCGGCTGCTCCTCGAACTGGCGGGCCAGCTGGGTGAGCAGGCGGACGCCGGAGGAGGCGAGCGGGTGACCGTAGGCGATGGCGCCGCCGTACTGGTTGACGCGCGCGTCGTCGTCCGCGATGCCGTAGTGCTCCAGGAAGGCCAGCACCTGGACGGCGAAGGCCTCGTTGATCTCGAAGAGACCGATGTCGGAGATCGACAGGCCGCCCTGGGCGAGGGCCTTCTCGGTGGCCGGGATCGGGCCGTAGCCCATGACCTCCGGCTCCACGCCGGCGAAGGCGTAGGAGACCAGGCGCATCTTGACCGGGAGGTTGTTCTCGCGGGCGAAGTCCTCGGAGGCGAGGATCGAGGCGGTGGCGCCGTCGTTGAGACCGGCGGCGTTGCCCGCGGTGACGCGTCCGTGCGTACGGAACGGCGTCTTGAGGTTCGCCAGGTTCTCCAGGGTGGTGCCCGGGCGCATCGGCTCGTCGGTGGTGACCAGGCCCCAGCCCGTCTCACCGACCTCCGGGTTGGTGTTGCGCACCGAGACCGGCACCAGGTCCTGCTGGATCTTGCCGTCGGCGTACGCCTTGGCGGCCTTCTCCTGCGAGCGCACGGCGTACTCGTCGGCGCGGAGCTTGGTGATGGTGGGGTAGCGGTCGTGCAGGTTCTCCGCCGTCATGCCCATGAAGAGGGCGGACTCGTCGACCAGCTTCTCGCTGACGAAGCGCGGGTTCGGGTCCACGCCCTCGCCCATCGGGTGGCGGCCCATGTGCTCGACGCCACCGGCGATGACCACGTCGTAGGCGCCGAAGGCGATGGAACCGGCGGCGGTCGTCACGGCCGTGAGCGCACCGGCGCACATGCGGTCGATGGAGTAGCCGGGGACCGACTGCGGCAGGCCCGCGAGGATGCCGGCCGTGCGGCCCAGCGTCAGGCCCTGGTCGCCGATCTGGGTGGTCGCGGCGATGGCGACCTCGTCGATCTTCGCGGGGTCCAGGTCCGGGTTGCGGCGCAGCAGCTCCCGGATCGCCTTGACGACGAGGTCGTCGGCCCGGGTCTCGTGGTAGATGCCCTTCGGGCCCGCCTTGCCGAACGGGGTGCGGACGCCGTCGACGAAGACGACGTCCCTGACGGTACGAGGCACGATGGCTCTCCTCCAGGGTGCGGGGTGGCACTGCTGCGCGGGGGCGCGGCCAGATGTCCTGAGCGCCCGCTCACCTGCCCCATGCTACTTGCGGGTAACCCTTGTGGACACCCCCACCCGAAGGAGCGTCGAAGGTCACACTCCGGCGCTCCTCCCGCCGACCCCCGGGCGCGTCAGCCCGTACGGCGCCCGAGGGCCCGGGCGCGGGACGCGGCGCCGCCCGCCACCGGCCGCCCCGGGGCGCCGCACATCGCGCCGCCCGGCTCGGCCGAGGAGCGCAGCACGTCCCGGACGAAGGCGCCCCGGCGCACCCCGAGGCCGCGCAGGGCCGGGCCGTGGTCGACGGACACGACCACGGCCGCGCCCGCGAGGAGCACCTGCCAGGCCGCGACCACCGCCCGGCGGCCCGGCCGGGGGAGTCCCGCCAGCCCCTCCCGCAGCCGTCGGCAGTGGAAGGGCACGTGGCGCTCCTCGTCCGCCAGGATCCGCCCCGCCACCTCCGCCACCAGCGGGTCCGCGGCGCCGTCCCGCACCGCCCGGTAGTACCGCAGCGCCACCACCTCGGCCACCATGAGCACCAGCAGCTCCACCCGCAGCCCCAGCGTCCGGCGCAGCCGGACGAACACCGTGTCGCTCCAGTGGCCGGACAGCGTGTCCGCGCCGCCCGCCGCCAGCAGGAGCGCCAGCATCCGCGCGTGGTTCTGCTCCTCGGCCACGAAGAGCCGGACCGCCCGCGCGTACGCCGGGTCCCCCGCGCGCCGCGCCTTGCCGATCAGCGCGGAGCCGTCCCCGTCCTCACCGACCTGGAACCGCTGCAGGCTCCGCACCAGCGCCGGATCCAGCACGGCGCCCCCGCTCCAGTCGGGGTCGCCCACCCGGGCGCGGCGCTCCCGCTCGGCCTCGAAGTCCCGTACCCATGCGTCGTACCCCCATTTGATCATGTTCAAAAACTAGCTCGATTTGAGCATGTTCAAAAGCGGATCGGCGGGTCTGTTGCCGAACCGGGACAGACGCGGCGGCGCCGGACGACGAAGAACCCCCGGTCCTCGGGACCGGGGGTTCTGGGCGCGCGGGGCGCGGGGGACGGGTCGGGCAGGGGTGGTCAGGCGGTGGCCGAGAGGGCCGTCACCAGCGCCGGGGTGACCTGCTCGATCTGCCAGGCGCGGGCTCCGTAGGAGGCCAGGGCCTCGGCCACGGAAGCGTCGGAGACCCGGAAGGGGGGCTCCCAGCACAGCCGCCGGACGCTGTCCGGGGTGATCAGGTTCTCCTGGGGCAGGTTCAGCCCCTCGGCCAGCGCGGAGACGGCCGTGCGGGCCGCCGCCAGCCGGGCCGCGGCGGCCGGGTCCTTGTCCGCCCAGGAGCGCGGCGGCGGGGGGCCGGCCGGGGTGGCCCCGGGCTGCGGCAGCTCGTTCTCGGGCAGGGCCTTGGCGCGGTCCACGGCCGCCATCCACTGCTCCAGCTGGCGCCGGCCGATCCGCTGCCCGTAACCGGGCAGGGCGGACAGTGCCTGCACGTTGAGCGGGAGGGCGAGGGCGGCCTCGACGATCGCCGCATCGCCCAAAACCTTGCCCGGGGATACGTCACGTCGCTGGGCGATCCGGTCGCGGGCCTCCCACAATTCGCGCACGACGGCCATCTGCCGGCGGCGCCGCACCTTGTGCATTCCGGAGGTCCGCCGCCAGGGGTCCTTGCGCGGCGGGGCGGGCGGGGCGGCGGCGATGGCGTCGAACTCCTGGTGCGCCCAGTCGAGCTTGCCCTGCCGGTCCAGCTCCTTCTCCAGCGCGTTGCGCAGGTCCACCAGCAGCTCCACGTCCAGAGCGGCGTAGCGCAGCCACGGCTCCGGCAGCGGGCGGGTGGACCAGTCGACGGCGGAATGGCCCTTCTCCAGCGCGTAGCCGAGCACGCTCTCGACCATCGCGCCGAGTCCGACCCGGGGGAAGCCGGCGAGGCGACCGGCCAGCTCGGTGTCGAACAGGGAGGTGGGCACCATGCCTATTTCGCGCAGGCACGGCAGGTCCTGGGTGGCGGCGTGCAGGATCCACTCGGTGCCGGACAGCGCCTCGCCGAGCGAGGAGAGGTCGGGGCACCCCACGGGGTCGATCAGCGCGGATCCGGCCCCTTCGCGGCGGAGCTGCACCAGGTAGGCGCGCTGGCCGTAGCGGTACCCGGAGGCGCGCTCGGCGTCGACGGCCACGGGTCCCGTGCCCGCGGCGAAGGCCGCGACCACACGGGCGAGGGCCTCGTCGTCGGCGACCACGGGAGGGATGCCCTCGCGCGGTTCGAGCAGGGGGATGGGCAGCCCATCGGACGAAACCTCGTCGTCCGGGGGGCCGCCCCCGGTGGTGGTGCGCAGGTCTGCTGCGGTCTCTTGGGCGTCGGTCACCGGTCAAGGGTATCGGTGGATGCGCCGCGCCCGTCGCCGGAACGTTCCGGCGACGGGCGCGAGGTGGGAAGACGGACGTTCCCCCGGGTGCCCCGGTGTGCCGTCCGGCGGTGACCGGGGGCGTGGGCCGGGGACCCTGGGGTCGGGGTCAGTGGATGATCCCGGTCCGCAGTGCGACGGCGACCATCCCGGCCCGGTCGCCGGTGCCCAGCTTGCGGGCGATCCGGGCGAGGTGGGACTTGACGGTCAGGGCGGACAGGCCCATCGAGACGCCGATGGCCTTGTTGGACTGGCCCTCCGCGACGAGGCGCAGGACCTCGACCTCGCGGCCGGACAGCTCGCGGTAGCCGCCCGGGTGGCTCGGGGCACCCGGGGGGCGGCGGTGCATCCGGGCGGCGGCCGCGCCGATGGGCGCGGTGCCGGGCCGGCTGGGGAGCCCGATGTTGGTACGGGTTCCGGTGACGACGTAGCCCTTGACTCCGCCCGCGAGGGCGTTGCGTACCGCGCCGATGTCGTCGGCGGCGGACAGGGCCAGGCCGTTGGGCCAGCCCGCGGCACGGGTCTCGGAGAGCAGGGTGAGACCGGAACCGTCGGGCAGGTGCACGTCGGCCACGCAGATGTCGCGCGGGCTTCCGACGCGGGGGCGGGCCTCCGCGATGGACGAAGCCTCGATGACGTCACGAACCCCGAGAGCCCACAGGTGGCGGGTCACGGTGGAGCGGACGCGCGGGTCGGCCACGACAACCATGGCCGTCGGCTTGTTCGGGCGGTAGGCGACCAGGCTTGCGGGCTGCTCGAGAAGAACGGACACCAGGCCTCCTGAGGGAGTGGCGAGTGGGTGGCGGCCGGGGAAGGAGCCGCTGCCCACCGTGCGGATGGTCATTGACTCCTTCGGCACGTCACCCGCCCGGCTTTAGGGAATGATCACGATTTAGTGAGTAACAATTCGGGCAATTCGGACGCGCGATCGATCAAGGGTTGATCAGAAGGCCGCATCCGACGCCCCGTTCCGACAGCCGGATACCGGCGCGGGCGGGGGTCCCGGGGTCCCGCCGGGGCCGTGGCGGCCGACGCCGGGGCGCCGCGCGACCACCCGCGGGGGCCGCGCGACAGGGCCGTCCGGCCCCTTCGCTACGGGTGGTGCGGACCGCGCCGCTGTGGCAGGGAGACCACCGCCGTGTCCACGGGCCCGACCGGCGGCAGCCCCGCGGTCTGGCACAGCAGGTCGCACCAGGCGGCCAGGTGGGCCGCCGTGTCCGGCACCCCGCCCACCCCCTCGCGGGGCGTCCACGAGGCTCTGATCTCGATCTGCGTCGCGGGCCGGCGCTCCGCGAGCCCGCCGAAGTAGTGCGACCCGGCCATCGTCACCGTGCCGCTCGCCTCCCCGTACGTCAGCCCGCGCGCGTCCAGCGCCCCGGTCAGCCAGGACCAGCACACCTCGGGGAGGAGCGGGTCGGCGGCCATCTCCGGCTCCAGCTCCGCCCGTACGAGCGTCACCAGCCGGAAGGTCCCGTGCCAGGCGTCGTGCCCGGACGGGTCGTGGAGCAGGATGAGCCGCCCGTCGGCGAGGTCGTCCTCGCCGTCGACGACCGCGGCTTCCAGCGCGTAGGCGTACGGAGCCAGTCGCTGGGGCGCCTTCGTCGGGTCGATCTCGATCCCGGGGCGCAGCCGCGCCTTCTTCAAGCCGTCGACCGCCCGCCGGAACGGGAGCGGGACGGAGCTCTCCTTCGCGCTGTCCACACCGTCAGCGCCATCTGAAAATCGTCCCTGAGCCGCAGCCATGCGGGGAAGACTAGGCGCAGCGGACGCCCGTACGGCGCAGGGACACCCGCGCCGGGCCGGGCACTTCTTCATACGTGCGAAGATTTGGGTCGTGAGCGCCAACGAGAGCCCGAAGGGCACGCCGAGTCAGACGTACGATTCCGCCTTCCTGAAGGCCTGCCGCCGCGAGCCGGTGCCGCACACGCCCGTGTGGTTCATGCGCCAGGCGGGGCGCTCGCTCCCCGAGTACCGCAAGGTCCGCGAGGGCACGCAGATGCTGGAATCCTGCATGCGGCCCGACCTGGTCACCGAGATCACGATGCAGCCCGTGCGCCGCCACGGCGTGGACGCGGCCATCTTCTTCTCCGACATCGTGGTCCCGCTCAAGGCCATCGGCATCGACCTGGACATCAAGCCGGGCGTCGGCCCGGTCGTCGCCCAGCCGATCCGCCGCCGCGAGGACCTCGCACAGCTGCGCGACCTCACCCCCGAGGACGTCTGGTACGTCACCGAGGCCATCGGCCTCCTCACGGGTGAACTCGGCGGCACGCCGTTGATCGGTTTCGCCGGTGCGCCCTTCACCCTCGCGAGCTACCTCGTCGAGGGCGGCCCGTCCAAGAACCACGAGCACACCAAGGCCCTGATGTACGGGGACCCGGAGCTGTGGGCGGAGCTGCTCGACCGGCTGGCCGAGATCACCTCCGCCTTCCTCAAGGTCCAGATCGAGGCGGGCGCCTCCGCGGTCCAGCTCTTCGACTCCTGGGTCGGCGCGCTCGCCCCGGCGGACTACCGCCGCTCGGTGATGCCCGCCTCCGCGAAGGTCCTGGAGTCCGTCGCCTCCTACGGCGTCCCGCGGATCCACTTCGGCGTGGGCACGGGCGAACTCCTCGGCCTCATGGGCGAGGCCGGCGCCGACGTCGTGGGCGTCGACTACCGGGTCTCGCTGGCCGACGCCGTGCGCCGGGTCGGCCCCGGCAAGGCGCTCCAGGGCAACCTGGACCCGGCGGTCCTCTTCTCCACCACCGAGGCCGTGGAGGCCAAGACCCGCGAGGTCCTGGACGCGGCCGCCGGTCTGGAGGGCCACATCTTCAACCTGGGCCACGGCGTGCTCCCCACGACCGACCCGACGGCCCTGACCCGCCTGGTGGACTACGTCCACACCCGGACGCAGAGCTGACGCGCGCGGGCGGGCCGGTGATCGGCACGGCCGATTCCAGCCCGCCCGGCGTTCGAGGACCGGGGTCCCGGGGCGGCGGGGGTCAGACCCCCGCCGAGCGGACCGCCGCCACCGCCTTGCGCGCGGCGACCAGCACCGGATCCCACACGGGAGAGAACGGCGGCGCGTACCCCAGGTCCAGCGAGACGACCTGGTCGACCGTCATCCCGGCCGTCAGCGCCACCGCCGCGATGTCCACCCGCTTCGCGGCCCCCGCCCCGCCCACGATCTGGACCCCCAGGAGCCGACCCGAGCGCTGCTCGGCCAGCATCTTGACCGTCATCTCCGCCGCCCCCGGGTAGTACCCGGCCGTGTTCGTGGAGCGGATCGTCGAGGTCACGAAGCGCAGGCCCACCTCCCGCGCGTCCCGCTCGCGCAGGCCCGTACGGGCGATCTCCAGGTCGCACACCTTGCTCACCGCGGTGCCCACCACCCCGGGGAAGGTCGCGTAGCCGCCGCCCACCCCCGAGCCGATCACCTGCCCGTGCTTGTTGGCGTGCGTGCCCAGCGGGATGTGCCGGGTGCGGCCCGACACCAGGTCCAGCACCTCCACGCAGTCCCCACCGGCCCAGATGTTCTCGTGCCCCCGGACCCGCATGGCGAGGTCCGTCAGCAGCCCGCCCGACTCCCCGAGCGGCAGCCCGGCCGCCCGGGCCAGGCCGGTGCGCGGCTCCACGCCGATGCCGAGCACCACCACGTCCGCCGGGTACTCCTCGCCCGTCGCCGTGGCCACCGCGCGGGCCCGGCCCTCCTCGTCGGTGAGGATCTTCGTGACCTCGGCCCCCGCCACCGTACGGATCCCCATCGCGTTCATCGCCGCGTGCACCAGGCCGCCCATGTCCGGGTCCAAGGTGGCCATCGGCTGCGCGCCCCGGTGCAGGACCGTCACCTCGAAGCCCCGCAGGACCAGGGCCTCCGCCATCTCCACGCCGATGTAGCCCGCGCCGACCACCACCGCGCGCCGGACGTCCCCGCGTTCCAGGGTGTCCATCAGGCGCTGCCCGTCGTCCAGGGACTGGACGCCGTGCACCCCCCGCGCGTCGATCCCGGGCAGCCGGGGACGGACCGGGCGGGCGCCGGTCGCCAGGACCAGCCGGTCGTAACCCGTCCAGGATTCGGACCCCGATTCCAGATCCCGGGCGCGCACCCGCTGGCCGGCCAGGTCCAACTCCAGCACCTCGGTCCCGGTGCGCAGGTCGATCCCGCGCGCCCGGTGCTCCTCGGGGGTCCGGGCGATCAGCTCGTCCGGTCCGGCGACGGCCCCGCCGATCCAGTACGGGATCCCGCACGCGGAGTACGAGGTGAAGCCCGTCCGTTCGAAGGCGACGATGTCCAGCTCCGCCGGGCCCTTGAGCCGCCGGGCCTGCGAGGCGGCGGACATCCCCGCCGCGTCGCCGCCGACCACCACCAGTCGTTCCGTCGCCGCCATCGCCCCTACCGTCCCTCCGTCGTCCTGCACGTCGGTAACACGCTACGTCCGAACGGACGTTCAGTCCGTCACGTCCCGCTCCGATTCCGGCGGCGCCGCGGCGGCCCCGGGTCGGCCCGGGGTCGGCCCGGGGTCGGCCCCGACGCGGTCACGGTCCGGCCGCGGTGATCGGTCTGAGACGATGTGTCCATGCAGGAAGCGGACATGAGTACGGGCGGACGCGCCGACGACGACCCCGATGAGCGGCGCGGCTCCGGCCGGCCCGGCCACGCGGTGGTCATCGGCGGCGGCATCGCCGGACTCGCGGCGGCCCACCGGCTGCTCGCCACCGGCGCGCGGGTGACCGTGCTGGAGGCCGGTGCGCGGCTCGGCGGCAAGCTGCGCGCCGGGGAACTCGCCGGGCTCCCCGTCGACCTCGGCGCCGAATCCGTGCTCGCCCGCCGCCCCGAAGCCGTGGAGCTGGCCCGGGCCGTCGGCCTCGGGGACGCCCTGCAGGCACCCGCCACCGCCACCGCCGCCCTGTGGACCCGGGGCGCCCTGCGGCCGATGCCGCGCGGCCACGTCATGGGCGTCCCGGGCGACCCGGCCCTGCTGGCCGCCTCGGGCGTGCTCTCCGCCGAGGGCCTCGCCCGGATCGCCGCCGACGCGGAGCTCGCCCCCACCGAGCTGGGCGAGGACGTGGCCGTCGGCGCGTACGTCGCCGCCCGGCTCGGCCGCGAGGTCGTGGACCGGCTCGTGGAACCGCTGCTCGGCGGGGTCTACGCCGGGGACGCCTACCGGATCTCGATGCGGGCCGCCGTGCCCCAGCTCTTCGAGGCCGCCCGCACCCACCGCTCGCTCGCCGAGGGCGTCCGGGAGATCCAGCGCCGGGCCGCCGAGCGGCCGCAGGACACCGGCCCCGTCTTCGCGGGCATCGAGGGCGGCATCGGCCGCCTCCCGCTCGCCGTCGCCGAGGCCTGCCGCGCCGCCGGGGCGCGGATCCTGACCGGGACGCCCGTGCGCGAACTGCTGCGCACGCCGACGGGCTGGCGCGTGGTGACCGGCGGCTCCGGCTCCGCCCCGGCCGAGGTCATCGAGGCCGACGCCGTGGTCCTGGCCACCCCCGCGGGCCCCGCGGCGACCCTGCTGGAGCGCCTCGCGCCCGCGGCCGCCGGAGAGCTGCGCGGGGTCGACTACGCCTCGATGGCGCTGGTCACCCTGGCCTTCCGGCGCTCCGAACTGCCGGCCGGGCTGACCGGCAGCGGCTTCCTGGTGCCGCCGGTGGACGGCCGCACCATCAAGGCGTCGACCTTCTCCAGCAACAAGTGGGCCTGGTCGGGCACCGACCCGGACCTGTTCCTGCTGCGGACCTCCGTCGGCCGCCACGGCGACGAGGCCGTCCTGGAGCGGGAGGACGCCGAGCTGGTCGACGTATCGCTCGCGGACCTCGGCGAGGCCGTGGGGCTGGCCGCCCGCCCGGTGGCCTCGGCCGTCACCCGCTGGACCGGCGGACTGCCGCAGTACCCGGTCGGGCACCTGGACCGGGTGGCCCGGATCCGGACGGCCGTCGCGGGCCTGCCCGGGCTCGCGGTGTGCGGCGCGCTGTACGACGGCGTGGGCATCCCGGCGTGCGTCGCCAGCGCGCACCGGGCCGTCGACGCGGTGGCCGGGGCACTGGCCGCGGGGCGCTCCGGCGCGCCCGCGGCGGGCTCCGCGAGCGCGTTCGGCACCCCAGGCACAGAGCACTGATCAGGACACGGGACAATAGGCACATGACTGCACCAGAGAAGATTCCCAACGCGGGGAAGAAGGCCAAGGACCTCAACGAGGTCATTCGCTACACCCTGTGGTCCGTCTTCAAGCTGAAGGACGTCCTCCCGGAGGACCGCGCCGGTTACGCCGACGAGGTCCAGGAGCTGTTCGACCAGCTCGCCGCGAAGGACATCACCGTCCGCGGCAGTTACGACGTCTCCGGCCTGCGCGCCGACGCGGACATCATGATCTGGTGGCACGCCGAGACCTCGGACGAGCTGCAGACCGCCTACAACCTGTTCCGCCGCACCAAGCTGGGCCGCGCGCTGGAGCCGGTGTGGTCGAACATGGCCCTGCACCGCCCGGCCGAGTTCAACAAGTCGCACATCCCGGCCTTCCTGGCCGACGAGAACCCGCGCGACTACGTCAGCGTGTACCCCTTCGTACGCAGCTACGACTGGTACCTGCTGCCCGACGAGGACCGTCGCCGCATGCTCAAGGACCACGGCATGATGGCCCGCGGCTACCCGGACGTGCGTGCCAACACCGTCGCCTCCTTCTCGCTGGGCGACTACGAGTGGATGCTGGCCTTCGAGGCCGACGAGCTGTACCGCATCGTCGACCTCATGCGTCACCTGCGCGCCTCCGAGGCCCGCATGCACGTCCGCGAAGAGGTGCCCTTCTACACCGGGCGCCGCAAGTCCGTCGCCGATCTGGTGGCCGGGCTCGCCTGATACCTCCCCTGGGGGGAAGGACCGGAGGACCGCGTGTTCAGACCGACGCGGCCTCCGGGGATCGGGAGGCCCTGCCCCCGAATCGACGCAGCCGGAGATCCCGCCCGGAAGTTCAGACGACTGGCGGCAGCGACACCCTTCGGGTGCCCGCTGCCCGGTCGTCCAGCGACACCGGTGCGGGCTCCGGATGCGGCGCACACGCGACGCGCCACCCCGCCGTGGCACCCGTCAGCAGATACCGCTCCACGTGCCGGTCCACGCAGTCGTTGCGTCCGCCGACCACGCCGTGGGTACCGGCCCCCGTCTCCGTGACCAGCGCGGCCCGCGGCCCGAGCCTGCGCTGGAGTTCCAGCGCCCCCGGGTAGGGGGTCGCCCCGTCCCGCTCGGCGGCCACCACCAGCGTCGGGGGCAGCGCCGCCCGCACCCCCTCGCCCGCGCCCCCGCCCACGTCCACCGGACGCTGCCGCCGCGCGGCCGCCGGCCAGGAGGCGCAGGGCAGGTTCAGGAAGGCGTTGGACCAGGTCTCGAAGGGGGCGCTCCGGGCCAGTTCGGTGTTGTCGCGGTCCCAGGTGGCCCAGTCCTCGGGCCAGGGCGCGTCGTTGCACAGCACCGCCGTGTAGACCGCCCGCGCGTTCTCGACCTCGGCGGCCGCCGCCGGGTCCGGCCCGGCCTGCTCGATCAGCGGCCCCGGGTCGCCGCGCAGGTAGGCGCCGAGCGCCGCCGCCCGCCGCGGCCAGACCTCGTCGTAGTACGCCGCCCGCAGGTACGCCGCCTGCAACTCGCCGGTGCCGACGACCCCGCCCGCGGGCTCGCGGGCCACCCGGGCCCGGACCGCCTCGTAGCTCGCACCGACCGCCGCGGCCGTCCGGCCCAGCCCGTAGACGTCGTGGTGGCGGGCCGCCCAGGCGCGGAAGTCGGCCCAGCGCCGCTCGAACGCGGCCGATTGGGCGAGGTTGTTGCGGTACCAGATCCGCGCCGGATCCGGATCGACCGCCGAGTCGAGGACCAACCGGCGCACCTGGCCCGGATAGAGCGTCGCGTAGACCGCCCCGAGGTAGGTCCCGTACGAGGCCCCCAGGAAGTTGAGCCGCGCCTCGCCCAGCGCGGCGCGCAACACGTACAGGTCCCGGACGTTGTCGAGGGTGGTGTAGTGCGCCAGCGCCGCGCCCGCCCGGCGCGCGCAGCCCCGCGCGTACTCCTCGGCGGCGGCGAGCCGCTGGCGCTTGTAGGCCGGGGAGGGCCGCTCCGGGACCTGGGTGGGACCCTCGGGCCGCGCCGCGGGGTCCCGGCAGGAGAGCGGGGCCGAGCGGCCGACCCCGCGCGGGGCGTAGCCGACCAGGTCGTAGGCGGCGGCGACGCGCCGCCACTCGGGCAGGTCGGCGACGAGCGGGAAGTACATGCCGGAGGCGCCGGGGCCGCCGGGGTTGTAGACGAGGGAGCCCTGGCGGGCGCCCCGGGCGCCGGTGGCGGTGACCCGGCTGACGGTCAGCGAGATCTGCGGCCCGTCGGGGCGGGCGTAGTCGAGCGGTACGCGCAGCAGGGCGCAGCGCACGGGGGCGGCCAGCCCCTCGCTCGCGGGGCAGGCGCGGAAGTCGAGCCGGTGCGCGGCGGCCCGGTGGGCCACGATCTCGGCCCCCAGGCGCCCGGCGCGCTCGACGGCGGTCTCGGCGTGCGGGAGGGGGCGGGGGGCGGGGCCCTCGGCGGCCCGGGCGGCGGCCGTGGGTGCGCACAGGGCGAGGGAGAGGAGCGCCGCGGCGGCTCCGTAGCGGGTCGGCGTCGTCCGCATGGCGGCCCCTGTCGTCTCATCGGATCAACTGATGGGACGACAGGCCGGTGCGGTTGTACAGGATCACCGCCGGGTGTCGCGCTCAGTACTCCCGTTGCCGCGGGAGCGTCCCCCGGTTGCCGCAGGACAGCGCGGCGCGCAGGTCCGGATCCCCGAGGGCGCGCACCCCGTGCACGGCGACGGCCACGAGCGGTTCGCCGCGCCCGCGCCCGCGCTCGCGGTCCAGGGCGGTCAGCAGCCTCTGTCCGGCGGGGGAGGCCCACGCGGAGTAGGGATGGGACTCGACGCGGGCGATGGCCAGGCAGCCCAGCGTGAGGATCAACGGCAGCGCGAACCAGCACATGATGAAGGTGGGGGAGGCGCCGCCGGAGGGCACGACGAGGGAGGCGGCGGCCATCACGAGGATCAACGCGCTGGCCCCGCGCACGGCTTCGACCCCGGAGGCGACCCCCGCGCGGGCGTCCTCGGGCAGGGCGAGCCCGGCCTCGCCGAGCCGGCCGGCGAGCGCCCGTACGGCTTCGTGGGCGGCCACCGCGGTGCGGACGGACTCCACCGGCGACTGTCCGTCGGGTCCGAAGGCGTCCAGCGCCGCACGCTCCAGCGGATCGCGGCCGACCGGATCCAGTACGGTCGCCCACCCGGTGCGGGTCAGCAGCAGGCGCCGCCGGCGCTCCATGGAGAGCAGCGTCAGGTCGGCGACCCGCCGGGGACCGCCCGCCAGGTAGGCGACCTCGTACAGGGTCAGTTCGTCGTGGTGGTGCGCGGTGGCGCCGCCGGTGGCGGGCGGCGCGTCGTCGGTCGCGGCGCTCAGCAGGCGGGCGCACGACAACAGCGCTCCGGCCCAGGCCGTCAGGAGGAACAGGACCCAGAACATGGCCAGTTTCTACAAGGTGTTGAAGCTCCTGGTCGGGGGTGGTGCCGAGGCGTGAGCACCTCGTGACGCGCTCGTGATGAAGGGTCAGGAACTGCTGGAGCAGCTGGAACCGGACGAACTACTGCAACTCGAACCACCGCAACTCGAACTGCTGCAGCTCGAACCGCTGGAGCCGCCGCAGCCGGAACCGCCGGAGGAGCCACCGCAGCTGCTCCCCGAGGAGCCGCAACCGGATCCCGAACCGCCGCAGCTCGACCCGGAGGTCCCGCCACAGCCGCTCGGTCCGCCGCCGTCGCTCCCGGCGCACCATACGACGGGCAGCACGTCGGGGGAAGACCCGGTCCCGTGGGCGTCGTGACGGCCGCCGTGGCGACCGCGGGCAGCCGCGGACGAGGCGGCGGCGCGGGCGCCGAGCCGGGCGGCGGGCAGCAACTGCGCCCGCAGGTACGGATCCCGGACGCCCACCAGCCCCAACAGCGCGGCCTGGACCGGTGCGCCGCGGTCGTGCGCGTACTGGGCGCGCATCTCGTGCAGGGCCCGCCGCCCGGCCGTGGTGACCCGGCCCCGTGCCCGGGCGGCGCCCATCACGCCCGCCACCCCGCCGCCCAGCAGGGCGGGGAGCACCTCGACGACGAAGGGCACGTGGAAGGAATGGTCCAGCGGCCCCGCGAACTGCACGATGGTGGCCGCGACCGACAGCGGGAGGCCCAGCACGCAGACGACGACCTGGACGATCCCCCAGCGCCGCCAGATCCGGCCGGTGCCGGGCAGGGCGATCAGCCCGCGGTCGGCCAGGTCGTCACCGATCTCCTGGACGGCGGGATCCCGCATCGCCGCCAGCCGCAGCACGTGCAGGGCCCCCGAGGGCGCCGTGGAGTGCGCCAGGAGCACCGCCCGCTCGGCGGGGTCGTGGGCCCGTACCCCGGGCAGGGCGTGGACGATGCCCGGACCGCCGACGACGAGTCGACCGTCGCACAGCAGCGAGACGAGCGCGGCGTCGACCACCCGGCCCGGACCCCCGGAGAGGAAGGCGGCCTCGGAGAGGTCGTGCAGCCGGGGCACGGGACCGGCCGGGCGGGTGCGGAAGCGGCGGATCCCCAGGTGCAGCGCGAGCGAGGAGAGGAGGACGGCCACCCAGACGCAGCCGGCGAGCACGTTCATCTCGCACCCCGCCCCGCCGCCGCGGCGGTGTCCGCGGAGCGGTCGGCGGGCACCGCGCCGGACGCCGGGCGCGCGGGGTGCCCGCC